>JANYIK010000014.1 GCA_025362115.1 Methylophilaceae bacterium | reverse complement strand
CCACCAGAATGTCCACGCCTTGAGACAGCAGCTTGTTTTGCACAGGGTAGGGCATGCCGCCGACAATGCTCACGGTACGGGCACGCATGAACTTGCCGTACTTGCGGGCAGCGTCATTGACTTGGGCGGCGAGTTCGCGAGTTGGGGTCAACACCAATACACGTGGGCCACGGCTGCGGCTCTCGGATGGAGTGGCGATACGATGTAAGGAGGGCAGCATGAACGCTGCGGTTTTGCCGGTGCCGGTTTGGGCAGAGGCCATCAAGTCACGGCCTGCAAGAGCGGCAGGGATGGCTTGTTGTTGAATAGGGGTTGCTTCGGTGTAACCCGCTTCCTGTATTGATTTTAGGATAGACGGATGGAGTTTTAGGTTATCAAAAGACACAATTTTCCCTTAATGGAAATGTAGTAAAAACGCGCAGACAAGTAGCAAGCTAAAGCTTAGTCAGGTTAAAAGAAACCTAAGACTGAAAATGGCAGTTTGGCCAGCGCACGGCATCGTCGCTAACCAAAATTATGATTCCAGTATTTTGAAGCACCGGATAGGGAGGTCAGCACAGATGAATCGTCAACCTGCAAAAGTTACTAATAAATCTAGCAGTTGAAGCGAAGCGCGCATTATAGGGTGTTAAATCTCCCTGTCAACACTTAATATGTGATGCTTGTGTGGTAATATGCGCGCCTTTTCCAGCTATAGAACATTTATCCATGTCCCGCGCACTCCGTAACATCGCCATTATCGCCCACGTAGACCACGGCAAAACCACTATGGTGGATAAGCTGCTACAACAATCCGGCACCTTTGCCGCCCACCAGCAAGTGCAAGAGCGGGTGATGGATTCCAATGATCTGGAAAGAGAGCGCGGCATCACCATCCTCGCCAAAAACACGGCGGTGGATTACAAAGGCACGCACATCAATATCGTGGATACCCCGGGGCATGCTGACTTCGGTGGCGAAGTGGAGCGCGTGTTGGGCATGGTGGATGGCGTGGTGTTACTGGTGGATGCGGTAGAAGGCCCGATGCCGCAAACGCGATTTGTGACCAAGAAAGCACTGGCGCTGGGCTTAAAGCCTATCGTGGTGATCAACAAAGTGGATCGCCCTGGGGCACGCTGCAACTGGGTGATCAACCAAACTTTTGACCTGTTCGCCAATCTGGGTGCGACAGATGAGCAACTGGACTTTCCCGTGGTCTATGCCTCCGCGCTCAACGGCTATGCCATGCTCGACTTGGACAAGCCTACCGATAACATGAGTGCGCTGTTTGACGTGGTGTTGAGCCATGTGCAGCCCCCACAAGGCGACAGCAACGCGCCGTTGCAGCTACAAATCGCGGCGCTGGATTATTCCAGCTATACCGGTCGTTTGGGTGTTGGCCGCGTGCGCAATGGTCGTGTCAAGCCCGGCCAAGTGGTGGCGGTGATGAATGGTGACGTACAAACCGCACAAGGCCGCATCAACCAAGTGCTGGGCTTTCAAGGTCTGGAGCGCGTGCCGGTGGAAGAAGCCGAAGCTGGTGACATCGTCATCATTTCCGGCATTGAAGAAATCGGCATAGGCGTGACTATTGCCGATCGTGACAACCCAGTTGGCCTGACCGTGATGCAAGTGGACGAGCCCACGCTGACGATGGACTTCATGGTGAACTCCAGCCCGCTGGCAGGCACTGAAGGTAAATTCGTTACCACGCGCCAAATTCGTGACCGTTTAGCTAAAGAGTTGTTGGTAAATGTGGCGCTGCGCGTGGATGAAACCGGTGACGCCGACGTGTTCCGCGTATCCGGTCGTGGCGAATTACACTTGACCATTCTGCTGGAAAATATGCGTCGTGAAGGCTTTGAAATCGCCGTGGGCAAGCCGCGCGTGGTGATCAAGGAGATCAACGGCGAAAGATGTGAACCGTATGAAATTCTGACCATAGACCTTGAAGATGAAAATCAAGGCGTGGCGATGGAAGAATTGGGCCGCCGTCGCGGTGAGTTGCAGAATATGGCTTCCGACGGCAATGGCCGTACCCGCTTGGAATATCGCATTCCGGCGCGTGGCCTGATTGGTTTCCAGAGTGAATTCCTGACCATGACGCGCGGTACTGGTTTGATGGCACACATCTTTGACGAATACGCGCCGCTCAAGGCCGACATGCCTACGCGTCGCAACGGCGTACTGATTTCTGCCGAGCATGGCGAAGCGGTGGCTTACGCGCTGTGGAAACTGCAAGACCGTGGCCGCATGTTCGTGAGCCCTGGCGATAAATTGTACGAAGGTATGATCATCGGCATCCACAGCCGTGATAATGACCTCATCGTCAACCCAATCAAGGGCAAACAGTTGACCAACGTGCGTTCATCCGGCACTGACGAAGCGGTGCGCCTCGTGCCACCTATCCTCATGTCGCTGGAATACGCGGTGGAGTTTATTGAAGACGACGAACTGGTGGAAATCACGCCTAAATCGCTACGTTTGCGTAAGCGCCATCTGCTGGAGCATGAGCGCAAGAAAGCCTCAAAAACCGAAGTTTAAGGAAGTGGTGTTGTTAAATAAAAAAGCCGGCATTTGCCGGCATTTTTATGGGGCTTATATACTTAACTTTCTTAACCATAGAATCCCCCGTTCGTGGTGAGTGTTCTCCGTTCGTATCCTTCGATATAGCGGCTTCGCCGCTTACTCAGAGCCTGCCCCGTACTTGATACGGGGACGAACGGAGAATGTA
>JANYIK010000006.1 GCA_025362115.1 Methylophilaceae bacterium | reverse complement strand
GCCAGCGTTTCACGTATGCGGGCAACGATTTGGCCGTAGTCCAAGGTGTCGGCGATGGCATCGGTCTGGCACGACGTGCTGTTGGGCATTTCGAGCTCGATGTCGAGGATGATAGTTTGTGCCACCATGCGTTCCCACTCCGGCACGCCGAGGTGGGTTTCGACCTTGAGTTCTTGTATGAAGATTTTGTCCATCAAAGCGACCTCATTTTGTGCCGTCATTTCTGCGTAGTGGTTTAAGCAGGCAATCCACAAAGTGGATGCTCGCAAAGCGGGAATCCAGTATATTCAAGCCTGAATGGATTCCGGGTCAAGCCCGGAATGACGTAATAACGAATTTTAAGAGACATTGAAAATGAGTGAGTGGTTTTTTGTATTGGCGGCGTACCTGTTGGGTTCCATTTCGTTTGGTATCGTGATGAGTAAGATTTTCGGCCTAGCTGACCCGCGTACTGTGGGCTCCGGCAATCCGGGGGCAACCAATATATTGCGTAGCGGTAAAAAGATTGCCGCGGCACTGACCTTGATAGGCGATGCAGCCAAGGGTTGGCTGGCGGTGTGGCTGGCGCTGCGTTACAACTTATCACCACTGTGGGTGGATGCAGTTGCGGCGACGGTATTTCTGGGGCATTTGTACCCCTTGTATCACGGGTTCAAGGGCGGCAAGGGCGTGGCGACTCAGTTCGGCATCTTGATGGCGTTCTCTATCTGGGTGGGCTTAGGCTCGCTGGCCGTTTGGATTGTGGTGTTCGCCATTTGGCGTATTTCTTCGGTAGCGGCGATGCTGGCTGCTTCCAGCTCTCCTTTTATCGCGGCCACTCTATTTGGCTGGAATGGGCACACGCTCACCATACTGCTGCTGACCTTGGTGCTGATATGGCGGCATAAAAGCAATATCCAGAAGTTGCTGGCGGGTAGCGAAGCGGGGTTTGGTAAGAAGTAGTTTTAGGGAGGCTCCGATTAAGCCCGTTTGTGGTGAGTGTTTTTCGTTCACTCCTTCGATACGCCGCGCTAGGCGCGGCACTTCCCTCGATAATGGTGCAAGCAGCTACTCGGGACGAACGAAAAATGTATCGAACCATGCGAGGGAGTTAAAGCGGAACGCTAACTTCGGCCAAATCCCAGCGCGGTTTGATGGTAAAAGCGTGGCTACCAGCCTTGATGCTCTTCATCCGCATCGCTCCGGCGAAGGCGATCATGGCACCGTTGTCGGTGCAAAATTCTAATCTTGGATAAAACACTTCCGCCCCTTGTTTCTGCGCGGCATTACTCAGCGCAGCGCGGAGTTGACGGTTAGCCCCTACGCCGCCAGAAACCACCAGTTGCTTGAGTCCGCATTGTTTCAGCGCGGCCATGCACTTACTGCTGATGACTTCGACTACGGCTTGTTGAAAGGCGCTGGCGATGTCGGCGCGAGTGATTTCATCCAACGGTTGATGGGTATTTACAAGGGTTAACACCGCGGTCTTCAGGCCGCTAAAACTAAAATTCAGGTCGCCGCTGTTCAGCATTGGCCGCGGTAGTTTGAAGCGCGTCGGGTCGCCTGACTCTGCCAGCTTGGAAACCGCTGCTCCACCTGGATAGCCCAAGCCCAATAGTTTGGCGGTCTTGTCGAAAGCCTCTCCTGCTGCGTCGTCCAGCGTGTCGCCCAGTAACTCGTAGTCGCCGATACCGCCGACGCGCATGATTTGCGTGTGACCACCGGAAACGAGTAGCGCAATAAAAGGAAAAGCCGGAGGATTTTCTTCTAACAGGGGTGAAAGCAGATGGCCTTCCAGATGATGTACGCCAAGTGCCGGGATGTTGAGTGCAAAAGCCAAGGATTCAGCAACACTGGTGCCTACCAACAATGCGCCAGCCAAGCCTGGGCCTTGGGTGTAGGCGATGGCATCAATGTCTTTGAGGGTTGCCCCGGCATCATGCAATACTTTTTGCGTGAGCGGTAGCGCACGGCGGATGTGGTCGCGCGAGGCGAGTTCTGGGACAACACCGCCGTATTCGGCGTGCATGGCGACTTGCGAATGCAACGCATGGCTGCGTAGGCCTTGCTCGGTATCATAAAGTGCGACACCAGTTTCGTCGCAGGAGGATTCAATTCCAAGAATAATCATAAAATCTAAGCATAAAAGTCATTGATTAAAAAACATTAGCTGGCTAGAATAGCACCCTTTTTCCGAATACCCCTTGAGGAGAGTTGCTTTCCATGTCTAATGTACGTGTTAAAGAGAATGAGCCGTTTGACGTTGCCCTGCGCCGTTTCAAGCGCATTATTGAAAAGACCGGTCGGTTGACCGAATTGCGTGCCCGCGAATTCTACGAGAAGCCCACTTGGGAACGCAAGCGCAAGGCTGCTGCTGCTGTAAAGCGCACCCATCGCCGTTTGCGTAACCAGATGTTGCCACCTAAGCTCTATTAATACTCCGGTTTCTGCCGTGTCGCTCAAGACACAAATAAGCGAAGATATGAAGACAGCCATGCGCGCCAAAGACAGCGCGCGGTTGTCTGCTGTGCGTTTGCTACTGTCGGCGATGAAGCAACGCGAGGTGGACGAGCGTATCGAATTGTCGGATACGCAAATCATTGAAATCATCGAGAAGATGCTCAAGCAACGCCGCGATTCGATTAGCCAGTATGAAGCCGCGAATCGTACCGACCTAGCGGACGTGGAGAAGTTTGAAGTTGGCGTGTTGACTGGCTATTTGCCGCAAGCGCTGACGGAAGCCGAAGTGAATGCCATTATCGAAAATGTCATCAAGGAAACCGGCGCTGCGGGCGTTAAGGATATGGGCAAGGTGATGGCGCTGGTGAAGCCGCAGATTGTGGGGCGCGCCGACATGGGTAAGGTTTCTGCGCTCATCAAAACGCGACTTGGTTGATGACATTACCATCATGTAGTGAAATGAAAAGGAGCGAAAAGCTCCTTTTTTTACGCCATAATCCCACTTGTGATTCCAGAACACTTTATCCAAGAACTCCTCAATCGCGTTGACATCGTGGACGTGATAGACGCTGCCGTGCCGCTGAAAAAAGCGGGCGCGAACCATGTCGCCTGCTGCCCGTTTCACAACGAAAAATCCCCTTCTTTTACCGTGAGTGCATCCAAGCAGTTTTACCATTGCTTCGGCTGCGGCGCTCATGGCACGGCGATTGGGTTTTTGATGGAATATCAAGGACTGACTTTCGTTGAGGCGATTGAAGACTTGGCCAAACGCGTGGGTGTGAAGGTGCCGCAAGAAGAGCGCAACACACCTCAGCCAGAGCGCCCAGCGCCGAGCATGTACGAGGTGATGCAGCAGGCCGCTGTCTATTACCGCGCCGAACTGAAAAAATCGCAAACCGCGATTACTTACCTGAAAGGGCGCGGACTTTCAGGCGAGATCGCCGCGCGTTTTCACATGGGTTATGCGCCTGAAGGCTGGCAGAATCTGCGCGACGTTTTCCCTCAATATGAGCAGGAAACGCTCTCCACGCTGGGCTTGACTATCAAAAATGACGAAGGCCGCGTATATGACCGGTTTCGTGAGCGCGTGATGTTCCCCATCCACGACCAGCGCGGCAATGTGATTGGTTTTGGCGGCAGGGTCATGGGGAACAAAGACGGGGGAGGCGACAAAAATGATGGCCCCAAGTATTTGAATTCTCCAGAAACGCCCTTATTTCAGAAAGGTCAGGAACTCTACGGTTTGTTTTTAGCGCGACAGGCGATACGCGCTGCGAATAAAGTAGTGGTGGTGGAAGGTTATATGGACGTGGTGGCGCTGGCGCAGCATGGTGTGGAATACGCTGTTGCCACGCTAGGTACGGCCACCACGCCGCAGCACATCACCAAGCTGATGCGCCAGACAGATCATATTATTTTCTGTTTTGACGGCGATGCGGCGGGCAAAAAAGCCGCTTGGCGTGCCGCGATGAATGCTTTGCCCGCCTTGAATGACGGCCTCAAGTTGAGTTTTTTGTTTTTGCCGTCCGAGCATGATCCGGATAGTTATGTGCGTGAGTTTGGACGGGAACAGTTTGAGCTCGAGCTTGCCAGCGCGATGCCCCTTTCGGCTTATATCGTGCAGGAATTGTCAGTACGTAATGAGCTGGATTCGCACGAAGGCCGTGCGCGGTTTTTGGATGATGCCAAGCCAATCTTGCAGCAGTTGCAAGCGCCCAAATTGAATTTGATGTTACGCAAGCGTGTGGCCGAGTTGTCGGGTGTAACGCAGGCCGAAGTGGAAAGCCTGCTCAAACTGCAAGCACCCAGCAACCAAGCCAAAGCGCAGGCCAAAGTACCGCGCCGCGCGCCGACCACACTGACGCGTAAATTATTGCAGCTATTGTTGATTCAACCGGAGCTAGCGCTGCAATTGGATGCCGAGCGGCTACCCAATAACAACACCGAGTTTGAGGCTTTGGTAAGGATTATGCGGTTGGTGGCGACTGATAGATTGATCCGTCCGGCGGCTATCGTGGAAAACCTGAAAGGCGTGGTCGCTCCGCAATTATTGGCCGATTTGACGGGCGAGTTGTTGCACTGGGAAAACGAAAAATTTGAAGACGAAGAGTTTGACATAGCGGAAGAGTTTGCTGGTTTGCTAAGCCAGCTACAGGCGGCTGAAAGCAAACAAAACATGAGTACATTATTGGCCAAGCCTTTTGCGGCCTTGACGGCAGAGGAGAAAGAGGCGCTACGCAGCTACCGGCAAGCGCCTGTTTCGGAGAATAAATAACTGTTTGTAGTATAATGGCGGGTTTCCCGCTTAACCTTATAAGCTGAGAGCGACTCATGGCCAACGACACCCAAAACGACAAAGTTAGTGACAATCCCGCAGCCGCTAATGATCTAGATGCGCGCCGCACGCGCTTGAAGAATCTGATTGCTTTGGGCAAGGAGCGTGGCTACCTGACCTACGCCGAAATCAACGATCACTTGCCGGACGACGTGCAAGACCCTGAGCAGATTGATGGCATCATCGGCATGATAGGTGACATGGGTATCCAGGTGTACGAAGAAGCGCCTGATGCCGAAGTGTTGTTGATGTCCGACGCGCCACCCGCGGTGACCGACGAAGACGCGGTAGAGGAAGCCGAGCGCGCGCTTTCTACGGTGGATTCTGAGTTTGGCCGTACGACTGACCCGGTGCGTATGTATATGCGCGAAATGGGCACGGTGGATCTGCTCACGCGCGAAGGCGAAATTGAAATCGCCAAGCGTATCGAAGATGGCCTCAAACACATGGTGCAAGCCATTTCCGCTTGCCCTAGCACCATCGCTGAACTGCTGGCGCTGGTAGATAAGGTAGAAGCTGGCGAAATTGGCGCTGACGATTTGGTGGACGGCTTGATTGATTCTGATGTGGCGCTGGATGAGCCAGTGTTATCTGATGACGCCGACCCTGATGCGGAAGACGAAGAAGAGGAAGAGGACGAAGATGGCGCAAAAGCCGCCGCCGTTTCTGCCGCCGCATTGGCCGAGCTGAAAAAAGTAGTGCTGGAGCGCTTTACACTGATTCGCCAAGCCTACGCCAAAATGATCAAAGTGCTGGAGAAGCACGACTCTCAGCATAAGGATTACAAAAAACATCAAGAAGCGATTCTCGCTGAACTGATGGCTTTCCGCTTTTCTGCCAAGCAGGTAGAAGCATTATGTGACGGCATCCGCACCACAGTTGAGGAATTGCGTGGCCACGAGCGCAACATCATGGGCTTTTGCGTGACCAAAGCCGGCATGCCGCGCAGCCATTTCATCAAGGTGTTCCCCGGCAATGAAATCAATCTGGAATGGCTGGGTGGTGAAATCGGCGCAGATAAGCCTTACAGCATCAAACTGGAGCGTTTCCGCCACTCTATCGTGGATCAACAGCAACGCTTGGCTGCTTTGCAGATCAAGGTTGGCATCCCGATCAAAGAGCTGAAGGAAATCAACAAACAGATGTCTACGGGCGAGGCGCGCGCACGGCGAGCCAAGCGCGAGATGATCGAGGCCAATTTGCGCTTGGTGATTTCTATCGCCAAGAAATATACCAATCGCGGCCTGCAATTCCTGGATTTGATTCAAGAAGGCAACATTGGCTTGATGAAGGCCGTGGACAAGTTTGAATACCGTCGTGGCTATAAATTTTCGACCTATGCTACTTGGTGGATACGCCAAGCGATTACGCGCTCGATTGCTGACCAGGCACGTACTATTCGAATACCTGTGCACATGATCGAAACCATCAACAAGATGAACCGTATCAGCCGCCAGATTTTGCAAGAAACCGGCCAAGAGCCTGATCCTGCCTTATTGGCGGAGAAAATGGAAATTCCTGAGGATAAAATCCGCAAGATTCTGAAGATTTCCAAAGAACCGATTTCCATGGAAACGCCGATAGGCGACGATGATGACTCGCACTTGGGCGACTTTATCGAAGACATGGCGACGATGGCGCCTCAGGATGCAGCTATCTATGCAGGTTTGCGCGAAGTGACCAAGGAGATTCTTGACTCTCTCACACCGCGTGAGGCCAAGGTGCTGCGTATGCGTTTTGGCATCGAGATGAACACCGACCATACTTTGGAAGAAGTCGGCAAACAGTTTGACGTAACGCGTGAGCGTATTCGCCAGATTGAAGCCAAAGCCTTGCGTAAACTGCGTCATCC
>JANYIK010000185.1 GCA_025362115.1 Methylophilaceae bacterium | reverse complement strand
TACGGCCGACAATGGAATAAACTCGGCATCCACTGCACCCGCTACCAGCCTCGCCAGCGTTGTCTTGCCCACGCCCGGTGGCCCCCACAAAATCATCGAGGGTAACTTACCTGACGCAAACGCCAGCCGCAGCGGCTTTCCTTCGCCCAACAGGTGGCTTTGCCCGACCACCTCATCCAGCGTAGCAGGCCGCAAGCGTTCTGCTAACGGCGCATGAGGGGCAACGGGAGCGAACAACTCACTCACTTGGCCGCGAGCTCCTCGATGCGTGAAGTGACACTGGCAATCAAAGCGTCTTGAGTGAAGTCTTTGTGGCTATCAGCAAAATACCGTGCCTTTGCCTTGAACTCGGGTGTTTGCAACATGCGCTGTAATACGGGCAACAATTCCGGAGCAGGAGCTTCCAAATTAACCAGTAAGCCAGCTCCCAACTCATGCACACTCTTGGCTAACAAGAACTGCTCCAAATGGTTGGGGAACATCAATAATGGCACTCCCGCCATCAACATGCCCGCAGTGGTGCCGTGTCCGGCGTGGCATATAGCTAAATCACAGGTTTCCATCAAACCCAGAAACTTGATAGGCTGGTTATAAATGCGTACCGCTTCCGTTTCACTGGCTTTGAGCAAATTGGCGGAAATCCCTGGCGCGCAAACCAGTGCTTGCGCGCCACTTTGTTTGATGGCCTCCAACAAGGCCGGAAAGTCGCGGTGCGACGGTTCCATATAAACCACCACGCGCTTCGCATCACTATCCCTCCAAGCAACCTCTTGCCCCATTTGCGTGTCATACACCGCACCCCAATAGCGCGTCTGGGCACGTTTAGGATAGTGATCCAGCTCCGGCAGAGTGCATAAAAACTGCTCCTGCACATTGAACAACTCACTCACGCTTGCCATTGCGGGTTTGCCGTTAGTCTGCAAAACCGCATTCATCGTACTTAGTACAAGTGCGTCTCCACTATTCAAGCGCTCCGCTGGCACATTCACCCAATAGCGCATATTAGGTGTGGGCGACACTCCAGGAGGAATGCTGAATCCTGTGCCCAAACTGGCGGCGGACAAGCCCAAGCTACGAGCGGCCAATAATGCAGTAGGCGCATGACTGGCCACCACCACGTCAGCCTTAAATAAAGTCAGCAAGCTGCGCCAGGCGCTCACCACACCAGACAGGCTTTGTGCATCGTGATAGCCAAAACGCAGCAGAATCTCGGCGTAATTCAAAGGTGGTTCGGGTAATCCCTGTACCGTTGGCAACCAAATGGGTGCCTGCATTATCGAGATGTCGCCATCAGCCATCATGCGATGCGCGTGATGCAGTTCTCGCACCACCAATACCACTTCATGGCCGCGTGATTTCAACGCACGCGCGAACGGCAGGAACTGCGAAATATAGCCGTAATTGGCTCCCAGCTCCCAGGCGAAAACGATACGGCTCACTACTTTCCCCAATCTTTAAGTTGACTCAAGTTTGACGCAGTTTAATCTGACCCGATTCGACATCATACCAGCGACAAATTTTGAATAATTTTTCAAAACTGTTGTAAAAATGGGACACATCTCATGCAGAATTTCATATAAATTATTTAACTAATTGATTAATAATGATAGTTATCCTTTTTCCTAATATGAAAATACTTGACTTCACCCCTTTTAACCTAAGATAATCGGGCATAATTTTTGTGTCTGTATTATTTTTTGGAGCCTCCATGCACCTGCTGCGACTTCGCCCCCTACTGATTGCAAGCTCTGCCGCCATTTTGGCGCTCTCTGCAAACCCGATACTGGCTGCAGAACCAGTAGCAGACACCACCAAGGATATTCCTGAAATACAAGTACCCCCCGCCCCAAAATTCGATATTTCTGAGTTCAAGATAGAAGGCAACGCCATCATCTCTAGCGAAGAGCTACAAGCATTGGTGCAACCCTACATCGGCAAACAAAAGGACTTTGGCGACGTACAGCAAGCGCTGGAAGCGCTGCAAGACGCTTATATCAGCCGCGGCTACAACGCTGTGCGCGTTACATTGCCAGAGCAGGAACTAGAACAAGGGATCATTTCACTCAAAGTCATTGAACAAAAAATTAGTAACATCAAAGTAGAAGGCAATCAAGTCTACAGCACAGAAAATGCGCTGCGTGCCATACCTTCACTCAAAGAAGGCGAAACTCCCAACATCAACAAAATCAGCAGCAGCCTTAAAGTTGCCAACGAAAACCCGACCAAGCAAACCGCGGTGCTGTTCACTGATAGCGAAACCCAAGAAAACACTGTAGAAGCCACAGTGAAGGTGATAGACGAAAAACCGTGGAAAGCCTTTATCACATTAGATAACACCGGCAACCGTGAAAGCGGTCACGGGCGCGTCAGTTTTGGCTACCAGAATTTCAATATATTTGGCACTGACCAGCGTCTCACCGCGCAATACATCACCACCCCGCATTACCCACAAAGTTTTTTCGATGCTGACCATGACGTGCAGATTTTTGCCTTGTCCTACACCATCCCCCTTTATTCTTTGGGCTACACAGGTAGCGCCGCAGGCGACAGTATAGATTTGGTGGGGTCGTACTCCAACACCACGTCAACAAGCCCAACCAACATACCGGTAGGCTTACTAGGTAATATTAGTGGCAAAGGTTTGGTGTTGGGTTTTCACTACAATCACCAATTGCCTAAACTAAAAGACTACGAGCAGAAAATAACTTTCACTTTTGACAATCGTGACACGCGCCCTACCAGCGCCTCAGCTTTCGGCCCATTGACCACCGGTGTTAGCACTACGCCGCTGGGCTTAACCTATTCGTCTACCTGGGCTCCGGAAGGACAACAATTGTCCACCAGTGCTTCCGCCGCAGTAAACTGGTCTGGCTTTGACAAAAATGGTCACAATGATGCCTTTGTGCCATTTTTAGCCGATAGCGGCTTCACCAAATTCAATTTGAACCTGGATTACCTGCGCCAACTACCTGCAGATTGGCAGCTCCATGCCACGGTTAATTTTCAATATACAGACGACCATCTGGTGTCAATAGAACAGTTCCGTGCTGGTGGCGCTGATACTGTACGCGGCTTTCATGAAAGCGAGATTGCCGGAGACAAAGGTTATCTCTTGAAACTGGAAGGCATCACCCCTGATTTCGGCAAGAAAATAGGTGAAAACTTCTCCCTGCGTGGCGTACTGTTTTTCGACAGAGCGAATGTTAACAACAATGACGATACCAGCGGGGTCAACGACGGTACCAATGTTTCAATCAGCAGCATAGGCGCTGGGCTACGCTTGGGTTATGGCAAGCACTTTGTCGGACGCGTTGATCTGGCCAATGTCATCACTGGCGACAAGGATAATGGCGGTGCTTTTGATAGTGGTAATAAATATGTGCATGGCAGCTTCGGTTATACGTGGTAATAACTCACTCGATTCGTGGTAATAACTCACAGTTTCATCACTTAATTTACGGTATCTTTAGCCGTAATTAGTAACAAGAAATGTAGCGAAAAATTTGTTAAGGAGCTCCAACATGAATACCCAAGCAAACATTAAAACCAAAGCGAAATCAGGCGCGAACCTACGCCAAAAAGCCTTGCATATTGCAGTTGCTTCTTGCTTCACCTTCATGCAAGCTCAGGCAATTGCCCAAGATGCTAACTACACCGTCACCCACGGTTCTGCTACTTACACAATTAATGGCACCACGCTCACCATCACCACCAGCAATGGAGCCATTCTCAAATGGCCAAACTTTAATATTCTGGCGGGTGAAAAGCTACGTTTCGACCAACCCTCAGCACTGAGTGCTGTGTTAAATCGGGTGGATGCAGGTGGTGGCATGTCACAGATTCTAGGTACGCTTTCTTCAAACGGTAAAGTGTTCCTCATCAACCCTGCTGGGGTCATGATAGGCGCTGGCGCAAAAATCAATACCGCGGGTTTTGTGGCTTCCAGCCTGAATATGACCGATAGCGACTTCTTGAATGGCAAGATGCGCTTCAATGCCGACACGCTCTCCGCTGGCAAAGTTACCAACGCCGGCGAGATCACGACCCCAAACGGTGGCTTCGTTTATTTGATAGCGCCTCAAGTAGCCAACAGCGGTGTGATTTCTACACCATCTGGCGAGGCGATTCTTGCTGCCGGGCATTCGGTTGAGTTGGTGGATTCCTCTGACCCTTCATTGCGCGTCAAAGTCAGCGCACAAAGTCAGGACGTGAACCTGTCGCAAATGGTAGTGAACAACGGCGGCAACATCTTCTCGGTGCTGAATAGTGGCACGGTTTCTGCCAGCACCGCCGTAGTTGGTCAAAATGGCAAGATTCAATTTCGGTCTGCGGGTAAGGTAGATACCACGGCAACCTCGGTGGTAGAAGTTAAAGGCGACACCACTGCCGATGGTGGTCATTTCCGTGGCTTTGCCGATGACGCAGGCCATTACGCTGGTCTGTTCGATGCCCGCGGTGCAAACGGTGGTTTTGTTGAAACTTCTGCCGCCACGCTAGATATTGCAGGGATTACCGTTAAGGCTAGCGCGCTCACCAAAGGCGGTCATGGCGGGCAATGGCTGCTTGATCCGAATGACTTCGTGGTGAATGCATCCGCAGCAACTGATATCGCAAACGCTCTCACTAGCGGCACCAATGTCACCATTGATACTGCGCTGGGTTCTTTCACGCCTTATGCTGGTAGCACGGTGAATACCACAAATGCCAGCGGGCATGGCGACATTACCGTGAATTCTGCGATTAACTCGGCCTCGGCCTCCGGCACGCCTACACTTTACCTGATTGCCGACGGCAAGATCATCATCAACGCCCCCATCACTGGCGAGATGAATCTGGGCATGGTGGCCGATGCCAACAATGCCCTGGCGGATACCTACTCGGTGTTTGGGCCGGGGTGGGCGGCAAGTCGCGGCGGCCCGGACGGCAGCCATGACGGCGGCGTGGTCATCAACGACATTGTTAACGTGAATGGCAATGTCGATATCTTCAACTTCTCCAACAAGATGGTGCTGGATGCCGATGCAGCGGGTAAGGCGGTGGCTGTGATCGCTGGTGGGCGCCTTGCCATCATCACTGATGGCGGCCTCAAGTTACAGGGGGGTAATGGCAGCACCACTAATCATTATGCCTACATGCAGTCAACAGGCTACATGGGCATCGGCAGCGGTGGGGATATTGAACTGCTGGCCGGCAATAGCACGGGGAATACGAATTCCGCAACATTGTTTGCCCTTGGGACACAACAGCGCATCGGCTTTTACAATACCGGTAGCCATTTGACGATGACCGGTGGCTCGGCAGGAACGGGCAATTCAGCGAGCATAGCTGTTAATCTAAACAACACCCTACAAACCGTAGGCGGCTACAATGGTTTCGATGTGAGTGGCAACCCCATCCCGGACGACCATTTCAACCCCATCATCACCTTCACTGGCGGTGCGGGTACGGGTAGCTTTGCTGGGATTTACGCCACCACCACCACCACCGGCATCACCCAATACGTTCATGCCAAGAGCATCACGCTGCAAGGGGGTTCGGGTAATCATTCCAATGCGTTCATTGCCACACTGGGTTCTTTCGCCCACCAGGACATTGAGGCTTTCGATGGCATCAGCTACGGCAACATCACCCTGACCGGTGGCAGCGGCGCCAACTCTTTCACCAACGTGAATGAAGCCGGTATCGGTGCAGCTGACCCTGCGCTTAGCGGTTGCGCATGCTATGGCAGCGATGCCAATATCTCCATCGAAGGCGGCAACATCACCTATAATTCTGGCGCACAAACTGGTGCCGCCACCGCCGGTTATGCCGGAGCTGTGAGCATCATCGCCCACGGCAATTTCACCATGAATGCCGGTTCCCGCATGGGGGATGACGGCGTTAACCCGTCGGGGTATATCCATGTGCAAACCTTTGGCGGAAATATCGCCGGTACCGGCCTGTTGACGGCAAGCTCCATACAGTTATATTCGTTCGGTGGTGATATCGGCACCGCCGCCAATTTCCTTGACGTTGCCACAACTAGCTTGAACATTGGTTCTAGTGGTGGTGGTGAAGCTGGTAACGTGTTTGTAAAAGATGAAAGCGCCTTGGGTAATTCCAACATCTATGCCAATGGCGATGTTGGCCTAAAACTGGCAGCTGGCGTGATAGCCGCTTATGGCGGCATCAACATTCATACCCCCAACAAAGCGCTTGTCGAAAGCCTGGGTGACTTGGTGATGGATAACTACCACATCAGCTTTTATGGTGGCGGCACTTATGGCGTAGAAGCTGTCGGCCATAGCATCTCCATGGATAATAGCGCCTCCATCAATGCCCAATACGGCGGCTTTGTAGAGGTCTCCGCCAACAGCCTGACCATGGATCATGGCTCGCACATTGGCGCCACCTTTTACGGTGGCGACGTATTCGTTAAAGCGAACACCATCAGCATGGACAATGGCTCCTCCATAGGTGCAGATGGCCATTATGGTGGCACAGCCATCATTGCTGCCCATGACCTGACCATGGATCACAACTCTTCTATTACTGCACATGACTATTACGGCGGCAGTCTGGTGGGCATCGCCGCGCAAAATGTGAGC
>JANYIK010000171.1 GCA_025362115.1 Methylophilaceae bacterium | reverse complement strand
TGTTGGTTTTCACCACGTCCATGCCTACACCACGACCAGACACGTCAGAAATCTGGTCTTTGGTGGAGAAGCCGGGCAAGAAAATGAGTCCCCAACTTTGCTTGTCATCCAGCGTATTGGCGGTTTCCGCGTCTATCAGTCCCTTTTCCACGGCTTTATTACGGATGACATCCGGTTTGATACCGCGACCATCATCCACGATTTCGATGACGATGCTGTCGCCAATCTGTTCTGCGGAAAGATTGATTAAGCTCTTTAGTGGCTTGCCAGCAGCCTTGCGCTCATCAGGGCCATCTACGCCGTGGTCAACTGCGTTGCGAATCAAGTGTATCAGAGGATCGTTCAAATCCTCGATCATAGTCTTGTCAATTTCAGTTTCTTCGCCTATCAGCACAAGCTCTACGTCTTTACCGAGCTGGCGGGCTAAGTCACGCGCCAAGCGTGGATATTTTTGGAATAAACGACCAATGGGCTGCATGCGAGTTTTCATCGCTGCGCTTTGTAAATCTCCCACTAACAAATCCAATTGGCTCACGGTTTCATCCAATTGTTTGATGGTTTCGCTATCGAGCTTACCTTGCAGCATGGAGGCTCGAATCGAGGTGAGTCGGTTCTTGGCTAAACCAATTTCTCCAGAAAGGTTTAGTACTTGATCCAAACGCGCTGTATCTACGCGTATGGTGGTGTCCTTTGCTGCTGGCGCCGCGGCGGCAGGCGCGGCGGCTCTTGCCGGTGCAGCTTTAGGTGCTAGTGCAGCTGCGGCTGGCGTCATCACTGGCGCAGATGCCGCTGCGGTGGTGGGCGCTACAACTGGAGTTGCTGCTGCGGCAGGCGCAACGGTTTCTTTGCCGAGCAGGCCTTGGTATAAAGCATTCCAGTCTGGTCCAGAAGCTGCTGTGGTAGCTGGCATAGTTGGGGCTGCTGCTGGTGCGGCGGCGGTAGCAGCAGGAACATCGTTGGAGAGCAAGCCTTCGATAGAGGCCAATATAGCGGGATCGGCAGCAGAAGGTTGACGAGATTGCGAGAGCTCAGCAAACATTTCACGTACGATGCCAGTCGCTGCCATGATCACGTCCATGATCATGGGGTTAAGTGTCAGTTGTTCGTTACGCAGTTTATCAAATAGATTTTCTGTGCGATGGCACAATTTGACCATTTCAGAGGCATTAAGAAACCCCGCGCCACCCTTGATGGTATGAAAGCCACGAAAAATTTCGTTGAGTAAACCTTTGTCGTTGGGAGTTTTTTCTAAATCAACCAGTTTGTTGTCTACGTTGGACAATAACTCAGTACCTTCCGTCAGGAAGTCCTGAAGCATGTCCTCCATGCCGGCGAAATCACTCATGATAGGTTCCTGTTAAAAGCTCTGTTAAAAACCTAGGTTGCCAAGTAGCGCTTTAATTTGGTCTGGGTTGGAGGCGTTGCCATCCAGTCCTTTTTTCTTGTCCTCAGGCGCATTTGCGATGAGCAACTGCGCCAGTTGGGCTTCGAGTTGTTGCGCGGTATCGGCCAGTTTTTTGACGGAAGACGAATCAATCTCGGCGCTGGTTTTGCCAGGAACGTCTTGTAGATAGGCTTTGGTGTCGGCGGCAAGCACCTTGAATTCATCCACGCTAAGTTTGCCATCCATCAGTTGCACCCATTTGCTGGATAGCTGAGTTGCATTGTTTCCTAGAGTATTGACACCATCTGCTGCATTCTTGAGTTTGTCTGCCATGCTTGAAACACGATCATGGCCGATGTCACGCAGAGCATCATGCAGTTTGCGGGTGGTTTGGCCGATCTGGGCGTAAATGTCTCCGCCCATGCTGGGGCTTGAGGCGGTACTGGTAGCGGACGCCGCTGGTGCTGGAGTCTCTGCGGCAGCAGGTGCTGGAGCCGCCGGACTGGTGGCGGCGATGCTGTCAAATAGTGCTTCGAGATCGTCGTCTTCGGTGCTCACTGCGGCCTCCTTACATGCCTAATTTTTCAAAAATTCTATTGAGTTTTTCTTCTAGCGTGGTAGCGGTGAATGGTTTAACGATATAGCCGTTAGCGCCGGATTGTGCTGCTTCGACGATGTTTTCGCGCTTGGCTTCTGCCGTCACCATCAATACTGGCAGGTCTTTGAGGTTAGGGTCTTTGCGGATATTTTTGAGTAACTCGATACCCGACATATTGGGCATGTTCCAGTCGGTGACCACAAATTCAAAGCGTCCGCTTTGTAGCTTGTTCAGCGCAGAAACGCCGTCTTCTGCTTCTTCCACATTGGTGAAGCCAAGTTCTTTGAGCAGGTTGCGCACAATTCTACGCATGGTGGAAAAGTCGTCTACTACCAGCATTTTCAAATTTTTGTCAGGCATTTAATTGCTCCATCTGATTCTTTAGTTTAGTCATGCATTGTTACGCCAATAAAGGACGTAGAGTTTCCGCCAAGGCATTAGGGTCAAATTTTGGAACGTAGGTATCCACGCCAGATTGTAACCCCATATTGCGATTGGCTTGCGAAGATAATGAGGAATGCATGACCACGGGAATACCATCAAAGCGTCTATCAGCTTTGATGTTTTTGGCTAATACATAACCATCCATTTCTGGCATTTCTGCATCCGTCAAAATCAGACGCAAAGATTGGTGTAGTGGCCGATTTTCCTGTTGCGCACGTGAAGCCATGGCTTTGAGTTTATCCCAAGCATCTGCGCCATTGTGAGCTTGTTGGTGTTTGACCGCCATTTTGTCCAATACGCTGATAATGGACTTCCTGGCCACCGCGGAATCATCCGCGAAAAATACAAAGCTTTCTTTATTGGAGCCTGTAGGCTCAATCGCGGCAAGTTCAGGGATTTTGTCCTCACCTATAGTCAGCGCCAAGAGCTGCTCTACGTCAAGGATGGATACTAAGCGACCGTCTGGGAGTTCGGTAATCGCGGTGACCATGCCTTGTTCGCCACCCAACATGTTTTGCGGTGGTTTAATTCTCTCCCAGTCCACGCGGATAATACGGTCTACGCTATCCACCAAAAAGCCTTGGGTGTGTTTGCTAAACTCGGTGACGATTAGTGTTTCATTGCTGCAATTGTTGCGACCACTGTTCAGCCCTATGAAGCTAGACAGCGTAATCACCGGAATGATGTTACCGCGCAAGGAAATAAAGCCTTCAACGCCAGCTGGCACATTGGGAGTTTTGGTGATGTTGGGGGTGCGGGTGACTTCGCGCACCTTGAACACGTTGATGCCAAAAATTTCATGGCCACCCAATGAAAATAGCAGCACTTCCATCTTGTTGGAACCCGCCAGTTTGGTGGTTCCCTCTATGGTTTCCATCAGGCTTACTTCATTTTCAGACATAGTCAGTCATCCTCATCAACGGTTGCTGCTATTGTGGCTCTGCCACTAACAAACGGCTCAACACCCCAGCCAGTTTGTGTGGTTCAAACTTAGGCACATAATCGTCTACACCCACCGATTTACCTAGTTGGGCATTGGCATCGCTGGAGAGCGATGAGTGCATGATGACGGGAATGCCAGCAAAGCGTGGGTCGCCTTTGATATTACGGGTGAGCACGTAGCCATCCATTTCTGGCATTTCCACGTCGGTTAGCACCAGCTGGATGAAATCATAAACTCTCTGATTTAACACATCAGCACGACTGGCGATTTTCAACAGTTCTTCCCAAGCCTCTTTGCCATTGGTTGAGAACACGTATTTCACGCCCAAGGCATCTAGCGTCTTTTGAATTTGTTTGCGTGCCACCATGGAATCGTCAGCAAAGAAAATAGTACGGTTTTCTACTGACAGTGGCTTGAGCGAGGCTAGCGCCGCCTCATCTGCATAGCCTGAGGTTTCAGCCAGTATCTTTTCCACGTCCATCATCATCACGATGCGGCCATCTTTGAGCTCAGTTACGGCAGTAATTAAGCCACCCATTTGCATCGTGAGCATATCTGGAGGCACCTTCATGGCAGACCAGTCTATACGCAGGATGGTGTCCACACTTTCCACCAAAAAGCCTTGAGTGCGACCATTGTATTCGGTCACCACCATGATCTCTGGTGGCTTAGGGTTTTGCAGCCCTACGTATTTGATAAGGTCTACCACAGGCACCAGAGCACCACGCAAGCTCACCATGCCTTCGACTGAAGGCGGCATGTCAGGGGCATGGGTGATTTCGGGGATACGCATCACCTCACGCACCTTGAATACATTGATGCCAAACGTTTCTTCGCGTCCTGTACGCTCGTCTTTGCCTAATGAAAACAGCAGCATTTCCAGCTTGTTTGAGCCGGCTAGCTTGGTGCGAGCATCAATGCGTTTTAGTAGTTCTGACATCTGGTACTCCGTCGCGCTTTATTTTAGGCCTTGAGTTGTTACTTGGTAAAGGACGCAATCCCCATTATGCACTGTCTTTACCTAACTGTGAATGGTCATTTTCGCCACTCACAGCAATTCTCTCCAAGCAGGCCAGAACTTGTATGCTGGCCGTTTCCATTTGCTCTAGCTCAGTCAGAGTCTGCTCCATCTTTCCTTCATGGAAGTTGTCGAGTGCTGCCCTCCCATGCTGATAAACGTCAACGTGCGGCGTCTCAACTGCTTTGAACCCATCCAGATGAGAAAAACATGCGCGGCCTCGCCCTGCGTAATACCACCTGCCAAAGCGGCTGTCAGTGTGTGAGGGCATCTCGTAATCCGCAATGTTGATGATGCCCATGATTACCCGGTACACGTCGTATTTAAGGGCAGGGTGTTCCATTTTGAATACCTCGATAATCCCGCGTAGTGAGCTTGCCGCGATGGATGCTTCAAGGCCGCGCGCAATTTCGCGCAGAGATTCCATCGAGCTGGTGGCAACCAATCCGTCTTGGCTGAAGCGACCCGCATCGCTTGAGTGGGTAATCATTTGCGACTCTGCCAGCGATGTCTCATGCTGAATGCTGTTGACCAAGTCTGCAATCTCGGTGGAGGCTTTACCGGTGCGATCTGCTAACTTACGGACTTCATCCGCCACTACTGCAAATCCGCGACCTTGTTCTCCTGCTCGCGCCGCTTCGATGGATGCATTTAGCGATAGCAGATTGGTCTGATCTGCGATTTCTTTGATGGTTTTGACTATGCTGCCGATTTGTTCCGCATGTTGTTTAAGACTCGCAGCATTGGCGGCTGTCTCTTGGGTACTCAAGGACATACTGTGCAGATTATGGGAGATTTGCTCAAGAGATATCCTGCTGGTTTCAGAGGTCTCCGCTGCTTTCACGGCGTTGGTCTCATCACCTTTCATGCGAACCGCAAGGCTGAACAAGGATTTCTGGAATTCGGACAGAGAGCTATTCAGGGAAAGCGCATTCTGGACAATGCGTTGATGCATGTCCAGCTTGGAATTCAAGCTAGCGGTTTGCTGGAGGCTATCCTCATGCTGAGCCCTTAAAGCGGCATTTTCTGACTGTAGCTGTGCCTTATTCTTCTCCAGACTAGCAATCTGTGAACGTAATTCTTCTTCCAGTTGTTTTGCATGACCAAATCCCAGCACGGTTCGGTATCCTTAAAAATGAATGGAAACAAATTGCTGCTTGCAACTATACTTGAGACTAGTGCAAATTTGTAGAGCTAACTTTTAATTCACGATGCAGAATTCCCCATCCACTCCCTCAACACCGCAAGAATTGCAACAGGCATTTGCCTTGTTTAACGAGGTTTCCGAGCAGTTAACCAACGCTTACGCCGATTTGCAAGTTAAAGCGGAAAGTTTGACGCAAGAATTGGCGGTGGCCAACGGTGAATTACGTCGTCAGTTTGAGGAAAAAGAGGCGCTATCGCAGCGCTTGAGCCAGTTGCTGGAGGCTTTGCCGGGCGGCGTAGTAGTGTTGGATGCGGAGGGTGTGGTGGAAGAGGTAAATCCGGTAGCGACACACCTTCTAGGGTCGCCGCTGGTCAGCCAGACTTGGCTGGGAGTACAGAATCGTGCACTAAAGCCGACACTTACCTTGGGTGAATGGGAACTGGCAGGTGATGAGCGTCGCGTGAGTATTTCCAGAAGCGCACGTGAAGGCAGTGGTGGTGTGATTTTGCTGTTGCAAGATATTACCGAAGCGCACGCCATGGAAGCCCAGTTACAGCGTCATAAGCGCTTGTCAGCGATGGGCGAGATGGCGGCAGCTTTGGCGCATCAATTGCGCACGCCTCTGGCCACCGCTTTGCTTTACACCTCAAATCTGCGCGACACCAATTTGGCAGAAGAAGAACGCGCACGCTTTACTGATAAAGCGTTGGGGCGTTTGCGCCATTTAGAAGCACTGATTAAAGACATGTTGGTGTTTGTGAAGGGTGGCAGAAACGCGCAAGAAAACATACTGGTGAGCAATTTGGTAGCGGAAGTGCAGCAAGTAATGGAGCCGCAGATGGCGGAGCGAAAGGTGAAATTTGTAATTCAAGACAAGAGCGTGGGTTTGAGCGTGTTGGGTAGCCGCGAGGCGCTGGCTGGTGCGCTCACCAATCTGTTAGCCAACGCCATGCAGGCATGCGAGAAGGGTGGCAAGGTTATGCTGACGGTCGAGCCGCAAGCCTTGAATCAAATGTCATTCAAGGTGGTTGATAATGGTCGCGGTATCGCACCGGAAATATTGGAGCGTCTGTTTGAGCCATTTTTCACCACGCGCAACGAGGGCACCGGATTGGGTTTGGCTATCGTGCGCGAAGTGGCGCAGATTCATGGCGGCGATGTTACGGTACAATCCAAACTTGGCGCGGGTAGCACCTTTAGTCTGCGCCTTCCCAGCAAACTCATACTATGAAACCGTTACCCATACTCATTGTTGAAGACGACGCCAGCCTGCGCGAGGCACTTACCGACACGCTGAAGCTGTCGCGCTATACCGTATTGACCGCTAATGACGGCGTGCAGGCGCTGGAGTTATTAAAAAATCAGGCGGTGGGATTGGTGATTACCGACGTGCAGATGCCTAATATGAGCGGGTTGCTGTTGCTGCACGAGATCAAGTCGCACTGGCCGAATGTACCAGTGCTATTGATGACAGCCTATGGAGTTATTGCCCAAGCCGTAGAAGCAATGCGCGAAGGCGCTTGTGACTATCTGGCGAAGCCTTTCGAGGTGGAAGATTTGCTGGCGCGGGTGGCGCAATGGATGCTGCCAGCCACCACCGTAGCCAGTCATCGTTCCTCTGCGGTGATAGACGACCCTGCTACCAGTGCGCTTTATGGTATGGCACTGAAAGTGGCCGATACGCCAGCCACGGTGATGATTACCGGTGAATCCGGCACCGGCAAGGAAGTATTGGCAAGATTTATCCACGAGCATTCGTCACGTGCCGACAAGCCCTTTGTTGCGGTTAATTGTGCTGCGATACCTGACAACTTGCTGGAAGCCACCATGTTTGGTTACGAAAAAGGTGCATTTACTGGCGCGGTACAGGCGCAAGCTGGCAAGTTTGAACAAGCGCAAGGCGGCACCCTTTTGTTGGATGAAATCTCCGAAATGCCATTGTCACTGCAAGCTAAATTGTTGCGCGTGCTACAAGAGCGCGAAGTGGAACGTGTTGGCGGCAATAAGGCAATATCTCTGGACGTAAGAATACTCGCCACTTCCAACCGTGACATGAAAGTGGAGGTGGCAAAAAGTCACTTCCGTGAAGATCTGTACTATCGCTTGAATGTATTTCCGCTGCATATCGCCCCTCTACGAGAGCGCTTACAAGATATTTTGCCGTTAGCGCGTCACTTTTTGGCAGAAATGGCTAGTAGCATGGGACGCAGCGGCATGCAATTTTCTGCCGGGGCTGAACAGGCCTTGCTGGGTTACACTTGGCCAGGCAACGCGCGTGAGATGGAGAACGTCGTGCAGCGCGCGGTGATCTTGGCAACGGGCGACTTGGTTGCACCGGAACATCTGCATTTGCCCAATGTTGTCGCTACGGTGACCATGACAGACGAGGTAAAAGTGACAGAGAATCCTGCCAACGCATTGAAATCACTTGAAAAGGCGCATATCATGAACATCTTGGCATCGGTCAATGGTTCGCGTAAACTGGCCGCTCAGAAACTGGGTATGAGTGAGCGGACTTTGCGACATAAATTGCAGCATTACCGTGAAGGCACTTGAGGATTAAAAGTTGGAACGGGAATTGCTTATATAACCCTGAAAAGAATTTAATCAAGTTGTATAATTTGTCATGTAATTAGCGAGAAACGTAATGAATACAACAGGTATAGACCAGTTACTCAGTCAACTTACCGCCACCGCGGCAGCGGCTGCTGGCAAAAGTCAGCCGCAACCGGTTGCCGGGACGGCAGATTTTGCCACTGCACTCCAAGGCGCGATAGAACATGTGCGTACCGTGCAAAACCATGCGGGCACACAAGCCGAAGACTTTCAATTGGGCAAGCCTGGCGTTAATGTGCAAGAAGTAATGGTATCGTTGCAAAAAGCTAGCCTGTCCTTCCAAACCATGGTGCAGGTGCGTAACAAGCTGACAGCGGCTTACCAAGACGTGATGAATATGCAAGTGTAGTGTTCGGCTAATAATTAAGATAAAAGAGAAAGCCTCGCATTGCGGGGCTTTTTCTTTGTTGGTCTGGCTTTCTATATGGTCACGTACATCACCACCGACACGATACATAACACAAACAATAGCGCACTGAAAAGGCCGATAAAACGGAATCTAAACCTCACTGACCTTCCTGTACGTTCGCTTGGTCTAGAAGACTCGTATAGTTTGAGGGTTCAAGCACGGTGGGAACGGCATCAGGTAGCATGTTCGGGTAGTCTTTGCTGTAGTGTAGGCCGCGGCTCTCGTGGCGTTCCATTGCGCTTCTCACTATCAGCTCGGCTACTTGCAGCAAATTACGCAACTCGATCAAATCTGCATTGACGCGGAAGTTTTTGTAGAATTCTTGTACTTCGTCGCGTAGCAGGGTAATACGGTGCATGGCCCGCGCCAAGCGTTTATTGGTGCGGACAATACCGACGTAGTTCCACATGAAACGCCGTAACTCCATCCAGTTGTGAGTAATGACGATTTCCTCATCTGCATCGGTGACGCGACTTTCGTCCCAGTCAGGGAGTTCTGGGCAATCCGTCGTGCTGCGGCTGGGGATGTCCAGCGCGGCGGATTTGGCGAATACCAGGCATTCCAGCAGGGAATTGGAGGCGAGTCGGTTGGCACCATGTAAGCCGGTGCAGGCCGTTTCACCTATGGCATACAGATGCGGAATATCGGTGCGACCTTGCTCGTCTGTCATCAAGCCACCGCAGCTGTAATGTGCGGCAGGTACGACAGGAATCGGCTGTTTGGTGATGTCTATACCTAACTCAAAGCAGCGCCGATAGATGGTGGGGAAGTGTGACAGAATAAAGTCGGCAGGCTTGTGCGAAATATCCAAGTAAACGCAATCAATACCGCGCTTTTTCATCTCAAAATCTATGGCCCGTGCCACTACGTCGCGCGGGGCGAGTTCAGCGCGTGCATCGTGTGAAGGCATAAAGCGTGTGCCATCTGGCAATTTGAGCAAACCGCCTTCGCCGCGTAACACTTCTGAAATCAGGAATGACTTGGCGCGCGGATGATAAAGGCAGGTGGGATGGAACTGCACCATCTCCATATTGGCGACGCGGCAACCGGCACGCCAGCCCATGGCTACGCCATCACCGGTGGCTACGTCGGGGTTAGTGGTGTACAAATATACTTTGCCTGCGCCACCAGTGGCTAATACAGTGTTGGGCGCACCCAGCGTGATGACCTTGCCGGTGTTGCGGTTCAGCACATAAGCGCCCAAACAGCGGTTGCTGCGACGACCTATCTTTTTGGCGCTGATGATGTCCACCGCGACGTGGTGTTCTAGCAGCGTGATGTTGGGGTGCTGGCGTACCTTATCCGCCAGCGTTTCCTGTACCGCATGTCCGGTAGCATCTGCGGCGTGGATGACGCGGCGGTGGCTGTGACCACCTTCCTGTGTCAAATGGTAGCCGCTGTCGTCGATCTCGCGGGTGAAAGCTACACCTTGATTGATAAGCCATTCCACGGTTTCACGGCTGTGCTCAACCACGTGGCGTGTGACTTCCGGGTCGCACAGTCCTGCTCCGGCGGCAAGCGTATCCTGAATATGTTCCTCTACCGAATCGCCTTCCGCCAGCACTGCGGCGATGCCACCTTGTGCCCAGCTGCTGGAGCTGTCATTCAGCTCGTGCTTGGTTACCAGGCAAACCTTGCGCTCAGGAGCTAGTTGCAAGGCCAAGCTGAGACCTGCCAAGCCGCTGCCTATGATTAACACGTCGTATTTGTGCAAGGGAGTTTCCATCAGGGTGAACTAACGTCAGTTTAACTTTGTCTTTAACTGGAGTATAGCGCTTGAGATGCTAAAATAAGGCTAACAAACAAAAGGGAGAAGCGTCGTTGACCGGCGAGCGCGAAATAGACCAACAGTTGGTTGAGCGGGTACAACGCGGCGATCAGCGTGCATTTACGCTACTGGTAGAAAAATACCAGCGTAAATTGGGTCGCCTACTAGGCCGCATGATACGCGACCAGGCCGAAGTGGAAGACGTGGTGCAAGAGGCTTTCATCAAGGCTTATCGCGCCTTACCCAACTTTCGCGGCGACAGCGCTTTTTATACTTGGCTGTATCGCATCGGCATTAACACGGCCAAAAATCATTTGGTGGCGATGGGCAGAAGACCGAGATTATCCAACGAAGTTGAGATAGAAGACGCGGAAAACTTTGAAGATGCCAACGAGCTACGCACACAAGACACGCCAGAAACTGAACTCATGGGCAAACAGATTGCCCAAACGGTGAATAATGCGATGGAAGCCTTGCCAAAGGAGCTAAAGACAGCGATTACTCTGCGTGAAATTGAGGGCTTAAGCTATGAGGAAATTGCCGATTTGATGAATTGCCCGATAGGTACGGTGCGTTCGCGGATTTTCAGGGCACGCGAGGCAATTGCTGAAAAATTGCGGCCATTGCTGGATACTAAAGCAGATCAAAGATGGTAAAGGTTAAGGGAAAATCAGGAGTTAGGAGAGGTAATATGGACGAAATGAAACAACAACTTTCAGCAATGATGGATGACGAGTTGGACTTGGACGCTAATCCGCATTTGTTGCTGGCAGCGAAGCACAGTGATGACATAGCCAAAAGCTGGGCAGAGTATCACCTGATCGGCGATGCCTTGCGTCATGAAGCTATGCAGGTGGACGTGACGGAGCGAGTGATGCAGCAACTGGCTAACGAACCTACCGTGCTGGCACCGCACCCGCGTATTAAAACGCTGTCGTTACCACGTTATGCAGCTGCGGCCTCGGTTGCTGCAGTTACCTTGGTGGGATGGATGGCATGGCATGGGAATACTACTTCAACGCCTGCAAGTGTCGCTCAAAGCATTGCAAAAGAGCCAGTGGCAATGACTTCAGAAGCTTTTGATAACTATCTGTTGGCGCACGCCGAATACGCTCCAAGTAATAGCTTACAGCGCAATCGCGACGTGCAATTGGTGGCTTATTCAGAACCTCAACGCCAATAATGTTGAAGTATTTTCTATCCTTGCTGTTGGTCGTAATGCCTGCTTTAAGCAGCGCGGCGGATGACTCTTGGCTGATGATAGAAAAAGCGGCGCAAGCGGCGCATCAACTGAATTACAAGGGCGTGTTCGTGTATCAAGTGGCCAATAGCATGACCGCCATTCAAATTACCCATAGCAACTTTGGTAACAGTGGCGAATTTGCAAGGTTGACAGTACTTGATGGCGCGCCCAAAGAGGTGCTGCGGCAAGGCGACGATAGCGTCATCTATAAATCCAAAAGTCAGAAAGTATTGATAGAGAAACGCCGCATTCAGAGCGGATTTCCGGCAGTCTTGCCCAAGATTACTGATGGCATCAAAGCCAATTACCAAGTGCAGGTTGGCGGCATAGAGCGTGTCAGCGGTCGCGAAGCTAGCGTAGTGACCCTGATGCCACGCGACAAAAGCCGTTACATCAGTAAATTATGGATAGACAAGGATTC
The DNA here is from genome assembly GCA_025362115.1 of Methylophilaceae bacterium. Classification (GTDB taxonomy): domain Bacteria; phylum Pseudomonadota; class Gammaproteobacteria; order Burkholderiales; family Methylophilaceae; genus CAILHX01. The sequence goes on along the minus strand of JANYIK010000171.1, from coordinate 6,625 downwards.
GGGTCTGCTACTCAAACTGGCTTCGCTCAATGATAAAAACGAAATCGTAGAACAGGTGGGATTCAACCAGTTGGCGTTATTCAATAATGACAATATGGACTGGTTCCGCCCCAACGAAGAGCCGAATAAGGCTTACGTCATGCAACCGGAAGAAACTGTCGTTCCTGCGACCGAGGCGGACAACTGGACGATGAACCAATTGCCGCAAGGGTTTCACAAAATTGAACAAGTTCGCCGCATGTCACCATTTAGAAATGTCGTGGTCACACATTTGGTGTTTTGCGATGGCCTGACCACCGTGTCATTGTTTTTTGAACCGGCTGATAAGGCAGCCACGCGCAAGCAGGGCATCATGACGCAAGGCGCTACCAGTATTTATGTGACCACGGTGGCGGATCATCAAGTGGTAGTGCTGGGTGAAGTGCCACCAGCGACGGCGATTCAATTTGCTAACGCGATAAATTTCAAATGATAGAGACCTAAAGTGATAGAGGTTTGTAAATGATAGAAGAACAGGCAGTTGTCATCCGTACCGAAGGCGAGCAAGCCTTTTTGGAAATTCAGCGCAATCAGCCGTGCGGTTTGTGTGGTGCGACCCAAGGTTGCGGCATATCTTTGTGGAGTCGCGCGTTCGGCCAGCGGCGCAACTCTTTCTCCAGCCATAATCGGCTAGAAGCCAAAGTCGGGGAGCACGTGGTGGTGGGGGTGGAAGAAGGTGCCTTACTGATGGGTTCATTGCTGACCTATGCTGCGCCTTTGTTGCTGCTATGCGTAGGTGCGCTACTCGCTTCTAGCCTTTCTGATGTGCAAGCTAGTAAAGATCTTTATGCGGCGCTGGGAGCTTTGCTGGGATTGGTTTTAGGTTTGATTTCAGTACGTGTTTATACCGCCGCACAACGCGGCACTGGGCGTTATCAGCCAGTAATGCTGCGCCGTGTGTAGTGACATTCCCTCCCCCAAGCAGGGGGAGGGTTAGGGAGGGGGTTGAAATTTTCTCGCAGTGAGCGTGCTTTTCACCCCCATCCCAGCCTTCCCCCTCGAAGGGGAAGGGGGTGGGCATGGTTGATTGTTATTTTTAACTTGTTCCAAGGTGATTTTATGATGAAAAAAATGTGGGTGCTGGGTTTAACTTTATGGGTTTCTGCGATGTCTGCACTGGCAGCGGGCAACCTGCCTGACTTTACCGAGCTGGTAGAGAAGCAGGGTGCGGCGGTGGTGAACATCAGCACGGTGCAAACCGTGCATCAGGCGGCAGGTTTTAATGGCGTGCCACTGCCTTTCCCTGAGGGCAGTCCGTTTAATGAGTTATTCAAAAACTTTCCGCAGCAACAAGGTGGTGGTCAAGACTATCAAACCCAATCGTTGGGGTCTGGCTTCATTGTGAGCAGTGATGGCTACATTTTGACCAATGCCCATGTAGTGAATGATGCTGATGAAATCATCGTCAAACTCACCGATAAGCGCGAACTGAAAGCCAAGTTGATAGGCATAGACCGCCGCAGCGATGTGGCCGTAGTCAAGGTCGAAGCGACTAATTTGCCCAAGGTCACCGTGGGCGACCCCGACGCCTTGAAAGTGGGTGAGTGGGTGGTGGCAATAGGGTCGCCGTTTGGGCTTGAAAATACGGTGACGGCGGGAATCGTTAGCGCCAAGGGACGTGCCTTGCCGCAAGAGAACTATGTGCCGTTCATTCAGACCGATGCAGCTGTTAATCCGGGAAACTCTGGTGGGCCATTGTTCAATATGAAGGGCGAAGTCATCGGTATCAATTCTCAGATTTTTAGCCGTTCCGGCGGCTATATGGGCTTATCTTTCGCTATTCCCATAGATGTGGCAATGGAGGTGCAGAGTCAGCTTAGGGCTGGCGGCAAGGTGGCGCGGGGCTGGTTGGGTGTGCAGATTCAAGAAGTCACTAAAGAGTTGGCCGAATCATTTGGTATGAAAAATACCAATGGTGCGTTGATTGCGGGTGTTGAAAAAGGTGGGCCTGCGGACAAAGGAGGATTGGATGCGGGTGACGTGATTACCAAGTTTGACGGCAAGCCCATCAACGCTTCGTCTGACTTGCCACGGGCTGTGGGCGCAACCAAGCCTGGCAAGAATGTCACGGCTGAGGTGTTCCGTAAAGGTGCGACGCGTACTTTGACCTTGAACGTAGGCAAAATGCCGGATGATACTGAAGAGACAGGCAAGTCTTCTAAGTCACCAGCCAAGGCTTCGGAGGCTAATCGCCTAGGGCTGATTTTGCGCGAAATGACTCCGCAAGAGCGCAAAAAAACCAACTTGAAAAATGGCCTATTGGTTACTGGCGTACAAGGTAGCGCGGCGCAGGTAGGTATTCGCCGTGGCGATGTGCTGTTGAGTGTGGGTGACTATGAAGCGCAGTCTGTGGAGCAGATCAACAAGTTGTTGGAACCGGTAGCTGCTGGAAAACTGGTGGCGATGCGCGTGATGCGTGGGGACAATATGTTCTACGTGACGGTGAAAGTTGGGGCTAAGTAGTTAAGATAGAAGTCCTATTACACCTTCCAAACCGGTGAAATTGAGCGCAAATGTTGCCTGTGCTTGTACCACTGGCTTAGCGTGATAGGCGATACCAGCACCTGCCATTGCCATCATCTTCAGGTCGTTGGCACCATCGCCCAGGGCGATAACTTGTTCTTGCTTCAGCCCTAATCGCAGTCTGGTTTGGGTGAGATGGTCTGCCTTGGCCTGTGCATCCAGCACGTCACCCAGTACATTGCCGGTAATCTGGCCATCCGCGATGTCCAGTAGATTTGCTTCTGCGAAATCTAGACCTAAACGTGCTTTGAGTTTTTTGGTAAAGAAGGTGAACCCGCCGGAAACCAATAGGGTTTTGATGCCGTGGTTTTTCAGAGTAGTTATCATGGTTTCGGCGCCGGGGTTGAGTTTCAGGCGTTCGTCATAAACCCGTTGCAAGGCATTTTCATCCAAGCCTTTGAGCAAGGCCACACGACGGCGCAGACTCTCTGCGAACTCGATCTCACCGCGCATGGCGGATTCTGTAATGGCGGCTACTTGCGGCTTGAGATTCAGCATGTCGGCGACTTCGTCTATGCACTCGATGGCAATCAGCGTGGAATCCATATCCATCACCAATAGGCCGATATTACTTAGGGCGAGATGGTCGGGTACAAAGGCGCAATCGAGTCGCTGAGCGACACAAAAGGCGCTGATTCCTGCCACGGGAGCGGCCACCTCAAGACGGTAAGCGTTGTCAGTGGTCTGCGTGAATTTCCCGCCACCGGCAAGTGTGACGATGTGGCTAAGATGTTGTAATGCCTGTTGGCCTTGAACGACTAATTTCATAATCTAAAGGGCGCGTAAAAAGGCGCAAAGTATAACACTGGAGAATCTAACATGAACCAAACCATCACTTTGGCAGGAGGCTGCTTCTGGTGTCTGGAGGCCGTCTATCGGCAACTCAAAGGCGTGAAAAAAGCCGTGTCGGGCTACATTGCCGGCCAGGTTCTAAACCCTACCTATAAGCAAGTTTGCACTGGCACTACAGGCCATGCCGAGGCGGTGCAGGTGACGTTTGACCCTGATGTGATTGCGCTAGAGGATTTGCTGGCGGTGTTCTTTGCAAGCCATGACCCAACTACACTGAATCGGCAAGGCAATGACATCGGTACACAATATAGGTCAGGGATTTTTTACCATAGCGAGGAGCAGCGTACACTGATTAAAAAAGTCGTGACGGCGCTGGATGATACGCATTACTTTTCCAAGCCGATAGTGACTGAACTTACGTCCGCGAGCACATTTTATGCGGCGGAAGACTACCATCAGGACTACTACGCCAACAACCCCAACCAGCCTTATTGCATGGTAGTGGTGGCGGATAAGGTGAATAAGGTCAGGAAGTTATTTGGGGAGAAGGTGCGGGTTTAGCGCTGACTTGGATATTGCTCTTCAGGGGATGTGCCGCACCGTTCCTCCTGAGTAGCACGCAGTGCGTATCGAAGGATGCGAGTGCGTGGCGATATATCACATGGTTCGATACGCGCTTTCGCGCTACTCACCATGAACGGAGTTAGCGTTTGATACCCAGGCCGCCGAGCAGTGCTGCAACTGGTTTGTTTGGCTTCCTGCTCATCAGGCTGGCTTGTGGCTCAACCACTGGCGTATTGCTGGCTGGCTCGTAGGGTTTGTCGAACCAATCATCCTTGGCGGTTTTTTTAGATGCGCGGTTTGTATGGGTCACGCTATGAGTTGTGGGGCTGTGGCTGCTAGCATGCGGCGCGCGGTTCGCTGGACGGCTGGAGTGGGTACGTGGAGGGGTGCTGCTCACAGCAGGCCGCTCACGTTCAAAGCTGCGCTTCAACAACTTTTCGATTTCCAACAGCATCTTTTCTTCGGCACCATCTACCAACGAAATTGCCTCACCTGAGGCTCCGGCGCGTCCGGTGCGTCCTATGCGGTGTACATAATCCTCTGCGTTGGAGGGGAGTTCGTAATTCACCACTAATGGCAAATCATCAATATCCAAGCCGCGTGCAGCCACATCAGTAGCCACGAGAACGGTAATTTTACCTTCCTTGAAAGCATCCAAAGCTTTCAGGCGCTCCTGCTGACTTTTGTCGCCATGAATCGCGTCGGCCAAAATACCTTCGCGCTCTAATGCTCGCGCCAGCCGACCAGCGGCGATTTTGGTACGAGTAAATACCAGCACCTGCGCGACACCACGTGATCGGATTAAATCAGCGAGTATGGCGTGTTTATTGGCTTGCTCCACCAAATAGATAGATTGTTTGACGGTTTCGGCGGTGGTGTTGCGGCGCGCAACTTCCACCACTTCGGGGTTTTTCAAGAACTCTTGCGCCAGCTTTTTGATTTCCTCCGAGAAAGTAGCGGAGAACAACAAGGTTTGACGCTGCTTGGGCAGCAAGGCCAGAATGCGCTTCAAATCGGGCATAAACCCCATATCCAGCATTCTGTCTGCTTCATCCAGAATCAACACTTGCACCTGATTCAATTGTAGGTTGCGGCTTTCTACGTGATCCAACAAGCGTCCAGGGGTGGCGACCAATACCTCCACACCTTTCATTAGCGCCGGTTTTTGCGTTTTGATGTCTATGCCGCCAAACACCACCGTAGATCTTAGTGGCACATGCGCGCTATAGGTTTCTACGCTTTCTTCCACCTGTATCGCCAACTCGCGGGTTGGTGCCAATATCAAAGCGCGAATCGGATGCCGCGCCGGTGAAGCACTGGAACTGGCGTGAGGCAGCAGCATTTGCAGCAAAGGCAGGGTAAAGGCAGCAGTCTTGCCGGTGCCGGTTTGTGCCATCGCCATGATGTCACGCCCCGCCAGCACCAGAGGAATCGCTTTTGCCTGAATGGGTGTGGGGACGGTATAGCCTTCATCCTCAACCGCCCGCAAAATCTGCGGGTCAAGATTGAGTTCAGCAAATGTGATCGGCTTCAGTTCTTCCATTAAGGGTTATACCGGGCGACGTGCGCGTTGCGGACGGCTGCCCGCAGCGGGCTTGGCATCATGCCAAAACTTCTTCTTTTCGCCAGTAGCACCAGCGTTATTGCCGCCGGTGTTGCCGTTAGCACTATGGCTGCGGTTGCCACCGTATCCACCGCCATTACTGCGCGGTTTGCCAGCGTATGGCTTTTTACCGCCAGCACCAGCAGGTTTGCCGCTAGACGCACGTTGTTGTGGTTCCAGGCCGGGAATAATGATGGCTTCCAGACGTTGTCCGGTCAAACGCTCGATACCGTACAAATGGCGGCGATCTGCGGATGAGGCGAACGATACTGCGATACCGGTGTTGCCGGCACGGCCAGTGCGTCCGATACGATGCACGTAGTCTTCCGCTACTTTCGGCAAGTCAAAATTGATGACGTGGGTGATGCCATTGACATCAATACCACGCGCGGCAACGTCAGTCGCCACTAATACGCGGATGTCGCCATGACGCAGCTTGGTGATGGTACGGTTACGCGCGCTTTGATTCATGTCGCCATGTAATGCCGCCGCTTTGTGACCGGCAGCGTACAGGTCTTCTGCCAGTGAATCGGCTTCACGCTTGGTAGCGGTAAACACGATAGCTTGGCGCAGTTCGACGTCAGCCAGAATGTGGTTGAGGATTTTGTGCTTGTGGCCGATGTTGTCTACATAGTGCAGTTTTTGTTCGATTTGCGTGTGGCGGGTTTGTGCGGTAGAGATTTCGATGCGTTGCGGGTCTTTCAGCAAACGCGCGGCTAGCTTGCCTATAGTGCCGTCCAGCGTGGCCGAGAACAACAAGGTTTGCCGGCTGGCTGGTGTGGCAGCGGCGATGCGTTCCACGTCGTCAATAAAGCCCATGTCCAGCATTCTGTCGGCTTCGTCCAGCACCAACACTTCCAGACGCGAGAAATCAATACGACCGCGCTCCATGTGGTCTATCAGACGGCCAGGGGTGGCCACCAGAATGTCCACGCCTTGAGACAGCAGCTTGTTTTGCACAGGGTAGGGCATGCCGCCGACAATGCTCACGGTACGTGCGCGCATGAATTTGCCGTACTTGCGGGCAGCGTCATTGACTTGGGCGGCGAGTTCGCGGGTTGGGGTCAACACCAATACACGTGGGCCTCGGCTATTACTAGCGGA
>JANYIK010000122.1 GCA_025362115.1 Methylophilaceae bacterium | reverse complement strand
TCCAGCTTTGGCTACGCTATACACCACGTAGCCTTTTTTCGGTTGTTCCACATGCATATCGGTGATATTGACGATGCAGCCGTGCCGCGCTTTCAAATGCGGTGCCGCGGCTTGAGATAAAAACAAGGGTGCGCGTAGATTAGAACCCATCAAATCCTCCCACCCCGCCAAATCTATCTCACCCACTGGTGTTGGGTAGTAGCTGGAGGCATTGTTGATCAGCGCGTCCAAGCCGCCAAAGGTGCGAACAGTGGTCTCCACCAGACTGGGCAAGGCGGCGACATCCAGCAAATCTGCTTGTACCAAACTCACAGAGCCAGCCCGCGCCGCATTCAACTCGGCCTGCAAGGATTTTGCCTCATGTTCAGAATGTCGGTAGTGAATCATCAGGTTAGCGCCACTGGCATGCAGCAGGCGACAAATAGCCGCGCCCACGCGCTTGGCGCCGCCAGTGATGAGTACGACTTTATTGGATGAGGAATTCAAGGTCATGGCTAAGAAAAGTGCAGGGGCTATAATGTAGCATATGTCATCTCTGCCGCTCCCTAGTTCCCGCGCATTAGCCCATAGCCAACAACTTTCCACTTTAATCACCGATGAAATCAAAGCGGCTGGTGCATGGATGAGTTTTGCGCGTTTTATGGAGCTAGCGCTTTATGCCCCGGGTCTAGGCTACTACAGCGCAGGTTTGGAGAAATTTGGCGAAGGCGGTGATTTTGTCACCGCACCGGAAATCTCGTCCTTATTCGGGCGCACGTTGGCGCGGCAGATAGCCGAGATTCTTGCGGAAACGGGTGGCGATATTTTAGAACTGGGTGCGGGTAGCGGCAAGCTTGCGGTGGATGTGTTACTGGCATTAGAGCGTCTCGATTGTTTGCCAGAGCATTATTTTATTTTGGAAATCAGCGCCAGTCTGCGAGAACGTCAGAAAACGCAGTCGCTACCACCTCATCTGGCGCAAAAAATAGTGTGGTTGGATGCGTTGCCAGCCAGCTTTAACGGCGTGATATTGGGCAACGAGGTGCTGGACGCGCTACCTGCTCACTTGGTGTTTCAGAGCGAAGGCAAACTGTTTGAACGTGGCGTGACAGAAGTAAATGGGCACCTAGTTTGGCAGGATAAACCTTTAGCTTCCGGCGCTTTGTTTGAAGCCGCGCAAGCGCTGAATCTGCCACCCAATTATCTGACCGAAATCAATCTCGTCGCCTCTGGCTTAATCGCCAGCCTAGCTGATTGTTTACAGCGCGGAATAATGCTATGGCTGGATTATGGTTTTCCAAGGTCTGAGTATTACCACCCACAGCGCGACAGCGGCACCTTGATGTGCCACTATCGCCACTATGCCCACGCCGATCCATTGATAAACTTGGGCTTGCAGGACATCACTGCACACGTGGATTTCAGCGCTGTGGCGCAGGCAGCAAGCGGGTTGGAATTGCTGGGTTACGCCACTCAGGCACAGTTCCTCATCAATTGCGGCATCACCGATCTGCTCGCCGAGACTTTGCCGGAAGATGTCGCCGCTTACATGCCGCAAGTGGCGGCGGTGCAAAAACTACTCTCTCCCGCTGAAATGGGTGAATTATTTAAGATAATCGCATTAGGAAAAAATATAGGAACGCCGCTGATGGGTTTTGCACAAGGCGACCAAGGATTCAGGTTATGAAGTGGCAGACTCAAGCCAATGATGGTTCGATACGTTCCCCGTTCGCCCTGAGTAGGCGGCATGCCGCCATATCGAAGGCGCACGAACGGGGAACACTCACCACGAACGGGCTGGAAACAGGGTGACAATGACAGGCGAGTACAAAAGAACCATCCGCAGTTTTGTGCTGCGCCAAGGCCGTATTTCCGACGCACAGCAACGCGCTTATGATGAACTGCTGCCGCGCTATAGCATTGACTACCAGCCTGAAATTCTGGATTTAAGCCAAATTTTCCAAAGGCAAGCGCCCAAAATCCTGGAAATAGGTTTCGGTATGGGAACCGCAACTGCCCAAATCGCCGCTGCCATGCCGCATCAGGATTATCTTGGTGTAGAGGTACATACCCCGGGAGTCGGCGCATTGATGCGCTTGCTGGATGCGGAACAGTTGAATAATGTCCGCATCATCCAGCACGACGCGGTAGAGGTGTTGGCCAACATGATTGCTGAAAATAGCTTGGACGGTGTGCACATCTTTTTCCCCGATCCGTGGCCGAAGAAACGCCATCACAAACGCCGCTTGATAAAAGCGCCGCTGGTTAAATTATTGGCCTCACGCCTGAAAGTTGGCAGCTATGTGCATCTGGCGACGGATTGGCAGGAATATGCCGAGTGGATGCTGGAGGTGTTGAGCGCGGAAGCTATGCTACAAAATACCGCAGAAAACTATGCGGTGAAGCCGGATTATCGGCCTGAAACCAAGTTTGAGAGGCGCGGCATCAATCTAGGCCACGGCGTTTGGGATATTGTGTTCCGCCGCGCGGCCTAGCGCTAGGCCTTTGTTTTTTGCCCACTGTGGGAGCGGGTTGGGTGAGGGGTTTTAAGGCGTAATCAGTTTGACCGTCGGGAAATAAGATCGGTAGCGTTTGGCATCGCGGGTCAATAATGACCAACCGGTGACGGCCGCGTGTGCGCCTATGAAAAAGTCTGGTAAAACATTGGCGCGAACACCGCCTGCCCTGCGGTAGCGTACAAATGCCTTGCCCGCCAGAAAAAGCGCTGAGCGCGGCGCTTCTTCAATGTTGAACTGCATGTTGGTGATGGCGTTGTCTAGGTCTTCCACCGCTTCAAAGGCCAGCGACAACTCGGCATAGGTGACGGGATTGATGGCAAGGTCGTGGATGCGGGCTTGTGCGGCAAGTTGGGCGATAGACCAATCTGCCCATTGCGGGTCATTCTCCAGTACGTCCAAGATGACGTTGGTGTCAACCAGGATCATTCGTCGCTGCGTAGCAAGGCCATCAGGTCGTCAGTGCGCCACGGGATGGTAGCTTTGCCGCGCATTTTCTCAAACCGCGCCGTGGTGCTATTGTTTTCGCGACTGACGTTAGCCCTGCTTAACAAGATGCGTCCGTCAGGCTCTACTTCAAACAGGACCGTACTACCGGGTTGCAAACCAGCCGATTCGCGCACTTTTTTGGGGATAGTGACTTGGGATTTGCTGGTGAGGGTGGTGCGCATGGCGCTCTCCTTAGGTATTACACAGATTAAATTGTAATACCTGCGTGCGCGGATGGCAAACCGATTTTAGCGCTGATTAGAGTGGATGCACCCTACATTGATGGATTGAGCCACGCGCCAATCACTTCTTCCGCTTCTTCGACGCCCTGCTTCTTCAGGCTGGAGAACAGCTGCACGGTGATGGTGTTGTTGAATTTCGCCAGCTCTGCCTTGACTTCGCGCAAGGTTTTGAGCGATTCATTTTTGGATGATTTGTCCGACTTGGTGAGCAGGATGTGTACCGGTTTGCCGGTGGGCAGGAACCAGTTGAGCATCTGCCAATCCAGCGGTTGCAAGGGGTGGCGCGAGTCCATCACCAACACCAGGCCGTGTAGGCTGAAGCGGTCGGAGAGGTAGGCGGCCAGGACTTGTTGCCAGTGTTTTCGCATGGCTTCGGGTACCTTGGCGTAGCCGTAGCCGGGCAAATCCACCAAGTATTTCTCCTCGCCCAATGTGAAAAAGTTGATGAGTTGGGTACGGCCGGGTTGCTTGCTGACAAACGCTAAGCGGTTGTGGTCGGCCAGCGTATTGATGGCACTGGATTTTCCGGCGTTGGAACGTCCGGCGAAGGCGATTTCGCGTCCTGTGGCTGGGGGAAGGTCACGCAAGTAGTGTGCGGAGGCGAAGTAAACAGCGTTACGGAATATGGGCATGAGAAAATGCTATCACGAGTTATGGTTATTCGATAAAATTAACGGGTTTATACAGTATTCGGGAGCAGGATAATGGGTTTATTAGTGCGTATGATGGTTTTGATGTTGCTGGCAACTACCAACGCTTGGGCGGCTGGCGATGCCGCCAAGGGCGCAGAGATTGCCAAGGCGGTATGCGTGGCCTGCCACGCGGCAGATGGCAATAGCCCGACTCCAGCTTTCCCCAAGCTGGCGGGGCAGCACCCCGAATATCTGGTCAAGCAGCTCAAAAATTTCAAGGCAGGGGAGCGCGCCAATGCGGTGATGATGCCGATAGCATCCGCGCTTTCTGATGACGATATGCAAAACGTCGCCGCGCATTTTGCCGCACAAAAAAGTAAAGAGGCAGGAGCAACCAGCAATGGCAAGGGTTCTGTGGGTGAAAAAATCTATCGCGCAGGCATCGCTGACACCAAAGTTCCCGCTTGTGCTTCCTGCCACGGCCCAGCGGGTAGCGGTTTGCCGGTGCGTTTTCCACGCTTGAGCGGGCAATATGCCGACTACACCGCCTTGCAGATGAAGGCTTTCCGCTCCGGTGAGCGCGCCAACGCACCGATGATGAAGATGATCGCGGCGCGGATGACGGATGCCGATATTGCGGCGGTTTCTGATTATATTCAGGGCGTGCGGTAGTCGTTTTAACATCTCCCTACGTTTAATGCAGGGTGGCTCTAAAGCCACCCTTATTTTTTTAGCTGACAAACCACTTTGAAACATCCTAACCATAGTAATTGGCGAGAATTCTACGAACTCATCAGTTCGATGCGTTTTGCCATCAGCCTGCTCACGGTGTGGGGAATCGCCGCCATCATTGGCACGGTGCAGAAGCAGAACGAGCCATATACCAATTACGTCATTCAGCTTGGTCAGTTCTGGTTTGAGGCATTTGATAGGCTGGGGCTTTACGATGTCTATCACGCACCCTGGTTTTTACTGATCTTGATGTTTGTGATGGTGTCTACGGGGCTGTGCGTCACACGCAACACGCCATCCATGTTGCGCGAGATGCGTGCCTGGCGCGAGCATGTGACCGAATCTTCGCTACGTTTATTCAAGCATCAAGTCGAGTATCAGGCCGCGCCAGACTTGCCACGCCTGCAAAACTGGTTGATGGCACGCGGTTTTCGCACCCGCAGCATACCGCAGCAAGATGGCGCAACGCTGATAGTCGCCAAGGCGGGTAGCAATCATAGGCTGGGTTATATCTTTACGCATTTGGCTATCGTCGTTATTTTCCTCGGTTTTTTGATGGATGGTGACGTGCCGCTGAAAGTACAGCAAATGCTGGGCAATAAAGAAATAGAAACGCGCGACATTCCTCCGACGCAAGTGCCGCTAAAAAGTTGGTTGCCAAGCGATACGTTTTCCTTTCGCGGCAACATGACCATTCCCGAAGGCGGGCGTGGCAGCGTGGCATTTTTGCGCTTGCGCGACGGCTATATGATTCAGGACTTGCCGTTCAGTATCGAACTCAAGCAATTTCGCATCGAACACTACGCTACCGGCCAGCCTAAATCCTTTGAAAGCGATGTTTTGATTCATGATCGAGACCTGCAAAAACCTCTGGCTGCCACCATTCGTGTCAATCATCCGCTGATTTACAAAGGTGTTGCAATTTATCAGGCCGATTTTCAGGATGGCGGTTCGGAGCTGAGCTTTGATGGCTGGGAGTTGGCAGGGAGCGAAAGCAAGCCGTTCAAGATCAACGCGAACGTGTTTGATAAGCTGAAATTAACGACAAAAGCTGAACCCTTGGTGCTGGAGTTGGATGACTTTCGCCCGTTCAATGTGCTGAATCTCAGTCCCAATGGTAAAGGCCGTCCGCGCAACGTCGGCCCCAGCGCCACCTTCAAGCTACGCGACAGCCAGGGCCAAGCGCACGAATATCTGAATTATATGCAGCCAGTGATGCTGGAAGGCCGTGCCTATCAGGTTTCTGGCATGCGCGCGGCACCCAATGAGCCTTACCAGTATTTGCGAATTCCCTTGGATGAGAACGGTGCGATTAACACCTATATGCAATGGCGCGCACTGATGAGCGATGCTGCCCAAGCGGCAGTGATTGCCAAACAGCTAGCCGTTCAGGTGCCGGAAAAAGATGGTCTGCGGTCAAATTTTGAAGGCAGTGTGGTACGACTGATGAATCTGTTCGCACACAGTGGATTTAACGGATTGGCAGGGTTCATCGAAAAAACCGTGCCCGCTAAAAATCAGGAAAAGGCCGCGCAGGCCTATATTAAAATTCTGGAAAGCGCCGCCATGACGGCCTACGGTATGACCGAGCAAGGACAAGGCAAAGCGCCGGACGCAGCTGGTCTAAACTTTGTGCGCGACGGTTTGAACACCATGAGCGACAGTTTCCTCTACGGTGCGCCGTTTTATCTGCAATTGACCGACTACAAACTGCATCGCGCCAGCGGTTTGCAACTCACCAAATCGCCCGGTAAAAATCTGGTCTATGCCGGTTCAATACTGCTGGTGTTGGGCATTTTCGCCATGTTCTACATTCATGAACGTCGTATCTGGTTGTTAGTCAAAACTAACAGCGTATTATTCGCTATGTCATCGGCGCGCAAGACTCGTGATTTTGAAGCGGAATTTTCTCGGTTAAGCCTTGAGTTAGGGACAGAATTAAAATTGGAGCTTGAATCATGAATTTCAACGAAAGTAATAAACCCAGTTTGAAGAACCTATCCTGGTTCGATTGGCTCTACGCCTTGATTTTGGTGTTGGGGGCGGGTTATGCGCTCAATGCTTACGGTAGCCACATGGATGCCTATGAGCAAGGTTTCCTGGTCGGCGCGGTAATCGGTTTCAGCATACTTGGATGGCGCTGGAAACCTTTGCGCATGCTGTTGTTGGGCATTATCGCGCTCAGTCTGTTCGGTATTTCACAATTCCACGGTGATGCGGCGCGCGGCGACACGGCGTTCTTCCTCAAATTTTTCTTCGCCAGCAAAACCGCCATCATGTGGATGAATGTGTTGTTCGTCCTCGCCATGCTCACCTACTGGTTCGCTTTGTTCAAGCGCTCTGACTTCTCTGCCAAAGTCGCCAGCAGCCTGACCTGGAGCGCGGTACTGATGGGCTTTGTGGGCTTGATGGTGCGCTGGTACGAGTCCTATCTCATCGCGCCCGAGGTCGGCCACATTCCTATCAGCAACCTGTACGAAGTTTTCGTGTTGTTCTGTCTGATTACCTCATTGTTATATCTGCACTACGAAGACCGCTTCAACACACGCCAGTTGGGCGGCTTTGTGCTGGTTGTGGTCAACGCCGCGGTGGGGTTTATCCTGTGGTATACCTTTGATCGACAAGCGGATGGCATCATGCCGTTGGTGCCAGCGTTACAAAGCTATTGGATGAAGATACACGTCCCCGCCAACTTCATCGGCTATGGCTCTTTTTCACTATCGGCGATGGTGGCAAGCGCTTATTTGCTGGCTGAGCGCGGCATTCTGGCTTCGCGTCTGCCAAAGTTGGAAGTGCTGGACGATCTGATGTACAAGTCTATTTCCATTGGTTTTGCCTTCTTCACTATCGCCACCATCCTCGGCGCGATGTGGGCGGCGGAAGCCTGGGGCGGCTACTGGTCGTGGGACCCTAAGGAAACCTGGGCGCTCATCGTGTGGCTTAACTACGCTGCATGGCTGCATCTACGCTTGGTAAAGGGTTTGCGTGGGCCTATGTTGGCTTGGTGGGCGCTGGTGGGTTTGTTGGTGACGACCTTTGCGTTTTTGGGCGTGAATATGTTTTTGAGCGGGCTGCATTCTTACGGGGAGCTGTAAAAGCCTATGTGTCCCTTCCCCCTGTCAGGGGGAAGGCTAGGATGGGGGTAGATGGTCGCTAGTTTTACGTACTTAACCCCCACCCCCTTCGACAAGCTCAGGACAAGCCAAGCCTCCCCCTGCTAGGGGGAGGGAGTTTTAACCAAACATTGTTTTTTCCAGCGTAAAGCACACCTCACCTTTGCGGTTCTGTGTGAGCGATAGCGCATACCCCACATACTTCGCCTGTCTGGAGGCATGATAAAGCCCAATGCCTAATCCAGTACTCGAAGGTAGCGCGGCTTTGAACATCTGCCTAGCGATGTCTTCTTCTATGGCTATCCCATTGTCGGTGACAGTTAACGTAGGCATGTTTTCTACTGAAAATTCGGCATTGATTTTAATTTCCGGGTAATTGCGGCTTTTATCTAGGGCGTTTTGCAGCAGGTTTTCGGCTACGGAATCAAATAGCTCCACCGGCACTTCTGTACCCGCCGGAATGCGGTGAGATGAAAACTCAACCCCTGAATCTTTATAACGCTGACGTAAGCGCTTCCACCAAGTGGTTGCATTGGTCATCTCAATCACCGCGGTTTTTGGCGCTTGCAGCTTGTCCAGAGTCACTTGCAGGCGTTGCGTAAGCTGCGGCAACTGGCGTTGAATCAGCGCCACCAGTGCTTGGTCGTCACCCTCGCGCTCCGCTGCCACACACAACACGCTCAAGGATTGCAGCAGATTTTTAATATCGTGGGTGAGTCGTGCCCCCGTTTCATACACTGCCTGCATATAGGCCACGCTACGCATTTGTTCCTCACGCAGCTTGGATTCGTAAAACTCACCCAGAATCTGCACTAGCAGCTTGATATGCAAAATCAACGCCGGGCTCAAGCGCCAGCGCGTAAATAACGTCAAATTAAAGTTGCGATACGTAAACTCAGCGCGGTGGTCTGAAGTAACGCCAAACACGCCACGTCCGGCTTCAGTGCGCCATGTGCCGCCCATCACCCAAGGCAGCGTTTGCAGTTCGTCCACCGCCGCGTTCAGGAATTCGGAAGCGCTATTTTCATTCTCCGCACTGGCGGCGACGCGGTGTAGCCATTGTTCAAACGGCATGCCCACACTCAATAGGTAGCGCGAGAGCAACTGTCCCAACCCGGAAAACCCTGCGCGTGGATCCCAAAGCCATGACAACGCCAGTAGTGCCAACGCAATCGAGAATAGTACGCGTAACAGCGCTACCGAGTAGTCTATGTGGGCGACAGATTCAACAACGAAGCTGCCAAGCACCAAAATCAAGGTCAGCAGGAACAGCATCAGGCTGTAGAAAAAGTCCAGCGAGCCAGTAGGGTCTTTGCCGCCCAAGGTTTTGAGGAACAGCAAGCATATCGGTAACAAGGGCAATACGTATTCTGCCAACCAGTTCAGGTTATTGGTATCCGATGCTCTTGAAAGCAGGCGCGGCTCAACCCAAATCAGCAGCATGCCAATCAAATAAACGGCGGCCATCAAATAAGCGCTACGCTCCTGCTTGGCCTTACTGGAAGAAACGCGCCCACCCAGTAGGCCTATCAATAGCGCCAGCCAAAATGCAAAAAACCACCAACTGATGCCCGCCACCAAAATAATACCGCCTACTAAAAACAGCGCGGCAGTCGCTGGACTTAAACTCTCTTCGGTGCGCCAGATGGGTTGCCATAACAAGAACAAGCCATAGTGAGCGGTGAGCGCTGCCAGCGCTAATCCACTGCCAGGCTCGGCCAGCAGTGCGACGTGCAGCGTCAGCAGCATCAGGCTTAGTTCCCAAGGGTAGGGGATGTTGAAGAGGCGTTTTAGCAAAGTGTATACACTGTCACGAAGTTGACAAAACTGTTGAAAATTCAACAGTTGAACATGATGGAAATCGGACGCTCATTAAAACTAACATATAATAATCAATCGCATATAATTAAAATAAAAGTTGGCATCGCAATTGCTTTATATCAAGTAAGAGGCGTGTCGTATCAGATTTTAAGGCGTGTTTCGGGGCGTGTTTTGCAGTTAATTTTGACATAACAGTTTGTCATAACAAGGTGTGCAATTGTGCGCCTTAATTTTTAGAGAAAAGGATAACACAAATGAAAAAGCAATCTGGTTTTACGCTGATCGAACTGGCCATCGTGCTGGTGATTATCGGTCTGTTGTTGGGCGGCGTGCTGAAGGGTCAGGAGCTGATTT
>JANYIK010000072.1 GCA_025362115.1 Methylophilaceae bacterium | reverse complement strand
TGGTGAGTGTTCTCCGTTCGTATCCTTCGATATAGCGGCTTCGCCGCTTACTCAGAGCCTGCCCCGTACTTGATACGGGGACGAACGGAGAATGTATCGAACCACATTTTCCACTCCTAGGAAGTTAAGTATATAAGTCCCTAAAAAAATCGGCATAGCCGACTTTGATCTAAATAAATTTCCAAACCGATGTAAGTTCTCTAGGCAATTTGCGACTAATGAAAGTTGAAGGCAAGGTCTTCAATTTCTATTCGTCTCTCTTACTCATATTGAAAGGATTTGGCTATGCAACTACTTAAAAAATCTGGAAAACACGCTGGTGTCGCTCTTGCTCTTGCAGCTGCAGGTCTCATGTCGACGGCTTCTAGTGCGTTCGCTGGCAGTGATGACTCTACCAATCTCATTCATTGCTCTGGTCTCAATCAATGTAAAGGGCATAATGACTGCAAAACTGCGAATAATGCTTGTGCTGGCATGGCCAGCTGTAAAGGTCAAGGATTCGTTGCCGTGCCGAGCAAAGCCTGTGGTCAAATGGGTGGATCAATCAAAGATGGTTATTGGGGCAGTGTTGCCAAGGCTGATCTTAAACAGTGCACTGGCGTGAATTCTTGCAAGGGTCACAACGATTGCAAGACGGCAGACAACGCTTGTGCTGGTATGGGCAGTTGCAAAGGTCACGGCTTTGTCAGCGTTCCACAAAAAGCCTGTGACGATCTTGGCGGAAAAGTATAATCTGCCATTCAGTACGTTGCGTCGGAATTTTATGTTCCGACGCATCTAGGTTTTTATATGCATGACTCACACTTTTTAGGTTTTGGCCTTGGCTTGCGTACGCCGCATTACGACTATGTCATCCAAGAGCGTCCATTAGTAGACTGGTTTGAAATTCTTACTGAAAACTACTTCGTTGGCGGTGGAAAACCGAAATACTATCTACATCAAGTGCGGGAACACTACCCCATAGTGATGCACGGAGTTTCGCTCTCAATTGGTTCAACCGATCCGCTGAATACTGATTACCTCAAACAACTCCGTGCTTTAGTAGCAGAGATTGAACCCGAGTGGATTTCTGATCACCTATGCTGGACAACGGTAAACCACATCAATAGTCATGATCTGCTTCCTCTGCCCTATACGCAAGAAGCATTGGCTCATGTAGTAAGCCGCGTGCAACAAGTGCAAGACTTTCTTGGTCGTCAAATATTACTAGAAAATCCTTCTAGTTATTTGGACTTCAATCATGCGGATATGAGCGAGGTAGAGTTTTTAAGTGAAGTCGCAAACCAAGCGGATTGCTTTATTCTGTTGGACATCAACAATATCTACGTCAGTTCGCGTAATCATGGTTTTTGCGCTGAGCAATACCTTGAAGCAATTGATCCCAAAAGGGTCAGGCAATTTCATCTGGCGGGACATTCTGACTATGGCGATTATGTGATTGACACTCACGACCACAATGTATGTGACGATGTTTGGTCGCTTTATCGTAAAGCTTTAATGCACTTTGGTGCGGTCAGCACCATGATAGAACGCGATGGCAACATTCCTGTTTTTGAAGAACTCCATGCGGAGCTTGCTCAAGCGCGGCAGTTATTCCTACAAACACTAGAACTAGACGAAGTACCCAAACCAGAAAACTTGGTACTTCATGCCTAAAGCACTACAAGCACTAGAGCAAGCCTTTTTGGATTACTTGCTCACTGGAGACCCCGATATACTGGCACCTCATGTGGCGGTTAAAGGCAAATCGTCGGTAGACACCAAGCTACAAATCTATAATAACGCCTACAAAATGCGTTTTCGTGAGGCCATAGACACCAATCATGAGTTGTTAGGACTTTACTTGGGCGATGAGTTGTTTGAAGCGATGGTGGACGGATACGTCGTTAAGCATCCTTCGCGCTATACTTCCTTACGCGACTACACCAGCCACTTACCCGATTTTCTACGGAACAACGCACCGTTCTCAGCACACCCAATATTGGCAGAATTCGCCAACTTTGAAAGATTGTTACTGGACGTATTTGATGCCTTAGATGCGGTCAGTATCAGTATTGAGGATATACGCATGCTTCCTGCCGAGAATTGGCCAGAAATGCGCTTGCGCTTACATCCCAGTGTGCAATTATTTGCGGCAGAATGGAATAGCGTTGAGAGTTGGCAATGCTTGCGAGCAGGTGTAAGTCCTGGCGCTGCCAATTCGCAACCCGAGAGCTATTGGTTGCTATGGCGTGGCCTGGATCGCCTGTCCGAATTTCGCTCAATGACTGCGGACGAGTATGCGCTCATACAGGCCATCGTGCATGGTGATGATTTTGCTAATATGTGTGAACTGCTAACGCAATGGCACACA
Organism: Methylophilaceae bacterium; assembly: GCA_025362115.1. GTDB lineage: Bacteria > Pseudomonadota > Gammaproteobacteria > Burkholderiales > Methylophilaceae > CAILHX01. Next base: position 43,654 of record JANYIK010000072.1, on the reverse strand, counting down.
GAAGAAGCACCTGTCGCTTTTATTAATTATCTGAATAATTGGATTTCCAATGGTATGGTTATCGCTATTGTATAGGGTGATGTCTTATATTGTGAGTCCTCAGGATATGCTTCGCTCTTAACCATAGCCACAAATTTATTACAGCTGTAATAAACAAAAAAGGCCGACATAGTCGGCCTTTTTTACGTCAAGCTAAAAACTTAGTTGCCAGTAGTGCGAGCCAACCAGCCTTTACCATCAACTTCGGTACCGCCTTTGGACATCGTATTGAAGATAGCCTCATGGAACTTGATGAACTCATCTTTGGTTACCTTGTGGTCACCATTGGTGTCCATTGCTTTCATCATCTTCATGGTACGCAGTTGTGAACTATAGCCACCGGTAGCGATGCTGATCTTGTTATCACCCTTGGTGCCAACCCATTCCTTAGCGTCAATCGAACCGTCTTTGTCAGTATCCAGTGCATCGAAAATCTCACCGTAATAATTCATGAATTCGTCTTTGGTTACCATGTGGTTACCATCAGCATCGATCATTTTCATCATTTCCATGGTGTGCAGTTTGCTGTAGCCACCACTGCCTATCATTGCATCAGCGGATGCAACAGTTGAAAAAGCCGCCAGTGCTACGCCGATTGCGATTGCGGTTTGCTTAAATTGAATTGCCATGATAAATCTCCCTAAAAAGTTGAAGCATAAATAGTAAAGGTTGCAAATTTGTGAACATCATAAATTTGTTTATGACAGCCATTAGTCCGGCCGTATTTCCATTCCTTACATTTTTTTAAAGAACCTAACTGAGTAGGGCTATCTGAGGGCGATAGGCTTGTTAGAGAAGATGTACTTTAACCATAGAAAATTTAATCATTCTGTGATTGAATGCGGCATATGGAGAAAATACTGAATCAAACCGATACCCCCAATCCGAACGACTGGCTTAACGAACATGGCGATTACCTCTATCGCTTTGCACTGACGCGGTTGCGTGACCAACATTTGGCGGAAGATGCGGTGCAGGAAACCTTGCTGGCAGCGATAAAAAGTAGCGATAGTTTTACTGGAAAATCCTCTGCGCGCACCTGGCTCACTGGCATTCTCAAGCATAAGATTATTGATTTGATGCGCCGCGCTCAGCGCGAACAGCCTTTATATGATGAAGACCCGCCAGAAGAAATGAGTGAGCCCGGTATGGATGAATTTTTTGATGACTCTAACCATTGGACTGAGAAACCTTCTTCACTGGGCGACCCGGCGAGGCTGATGGAGCAACAGGAGTTTTGGCAGATATTACAAGGCTGCCTGGATCGCCTACCCAAGAATTTAGCGCGCTTGTTTTTGCTGCGTGAAATAGAAGAGGAAGATAACGAAACAATTTGTAAGGAACTGGAAATCTCGGCGACGAATGCATGGGTGATGCTGTACCGCTCTCGCATGGGTCTACGTAAATGTATGGAGATGCATTGGTTGAAAAGAACCAGCGCGGAGCGGAGCGGCATGTGATTGCGATAAACCGTTTTATTTTGAGGGAGATGAAGATGAGCTGCAAGCAAGCGAGTCGTTTGGCCTCTCAAGCGTTGGATCGCCCCTTGACCCGGCGGGAACGTTTTGCCATGTGGTTGCATCTGAGTATTTGCGATCCGTGTAGCCAGTTTGTCGCACAGTTGCGTTTGTTACGAACGGCGTTGCAACAGCAATTGCGTCGTGAGGAGCAAGACGAAAGCGTCAAGTTGTCTGATTCAGCAAGAGATACCATCCGCGAGAAACTGCATCAACATTAAGTAGTACTTTTTATTTTTTTACTTTAAGGAGCTTTACAAATGAACGCACAAAAGAAAACCCTCGCCATCGTTCTCGGTGGTACCTTCGCAGCCTCTCTGGCGATGTCGCCAGTGGTCAACGCCGATCAAAACCCATTCGCAATGAACGCTTTGACCAAAGCCTATCAAGTGGCCGACGCAAAGGATGGCAAATGTGGCACCGGCAAGTGTAGCGCTGCCAAGAAAAAAGCCATGGAAGAAAAAGCCAAAGAAGCGACTTGTAGTGCAGAAATGAAGGCTGCGAAAGAAGGTAATTGCAGCGCTGAAATGAAAGCCAAAGAAGCGACTTGCAGCGCAGACAAAAAAGCCAAAGAAGGTAGCTGCCACGCCGACAAGAAGTAATTTGCAATGAATGCCAAGGCACTCTTTGGCGCAGGACTCGGCCTGAAGCGGGAGTTAATGCCCCAACTTCAGGCCAGAGATCCTATCACCCCCCCCTCCGCCATAGATTTTTTTGAAATCGCGCCAGAAAACTGGATAGGCATAGGCGGCGCGCGCGCGCGCCAGCTTGCTTGGTTTGCTGAACGCTATCCCATCGTCGCCCACGGTTTATCGTTGTCTTTGGGTGGGCCGGACCCGCTGAATGAGGTGTTTTTGCAGCGCGTCAAAGGTTTTCTTGAGCAGTATCGTATCCCGCTTTATACCGAACACCTGAGCTATTGCAGCGCCAATGGCTATTTGTATGACTTGCTGCCCATTCCTTTTACTGAGGAGGCAGTCAAACACGTCGCTGCGCGCATACGCCGCACCCAGGACATTCTGGAACGCCGCATCGCGGTAGAAAACTCTTCTTACTACGTTGCCGCGCCCATCGCTGAGATGGATGAGCTGACCTTTATCCGCGCCGTGCTGGAAGAGGCAGACTGCAATTTGCATCTGGACGTGAATAATATCTACGTCAACAGCGTCAATTTTAGCTTCGATCCGCAGGAGTTTCTGCGTAGCTTGCCCGGGGAGCGTATCGCTTACATCCACACCGCAGGCCATTTGCGCGAGGCAGAGGATTTGGTGATTGATACCCACGGTGCGCCGGTGATAGACCCCGTGTGGGACTTGCTGGAAGAGACGTATAGGCTATTTGGCGTAGCGCCCACCTTGCTGGAGCGCGACACCAATATGCCACCGCTTGCCGAGTTGGAGCAGGAAATCAATCACATTGCCCTATTGCAGCAGCGCCATAGTGTTACGCCACAAAAGAAGGGCGCAGCGTGAACGCGCCGGCTTTTCAGCAATACCAGACAGAATTCACGCGCCATATCCGCAACCCCAAAGTTGCGCCACGTCCCGCTGGAGTGAGCGTGCGGCGTATGGCGGTGTATAACGAGATTGTGTTCAACAATCTGCAAGGATTAGTAGAGTCTTGCTTTCCGCTGACTCGAGAAGTGCTGGGTGTGCGGCGCTGGACGCGCTTGGTAAGACGCTTTTTTGTGCAGCATCAGTGCGCCACGCCGATATTTCGCCAGATACCGGAAGAATTTTTGCGCTGGCTAGAAGCAGAGCCGCAAACCGACTATCCGCCGTTCCTGCACAGCTTGACTCACTACGAATGGATAGAGTTGTCGCTGGCGGTTTCGGACGCGGTAATGCCCGAGCATGTTGATCCACAAGGCGATTTACTGACATCTTGTCCGGTATTGACGCCAGCGCTGGCTCTGCTGAGTTACCCTTACGCAGTGCAGCGTATTGGCAAGCGCTACAAACCAACGCAACCTGACAGCCAACCCACGCAGATTGTGGCTTTCAGACGCGCCGATGATGAAGTGAAGTTCATCGTGTTGAATCCGGTGAGCGCACGTCTGTTGGCCTTGCTGGCAGAGGGAACATCAACCGGCTTGCAGGCTTTGACGCAAATTGCACAAGAGTTGCAGCATCCCAAGCCGGACGTGGTGATCAACAGCGGTTTGGAGATACTGGAAAATCTAAGGTTGGAACAAGTCATTATCGGCGTGCTTAGAGCCTTGTAGCACAGGCAGCTCCGCCTGCATTGCATGAGTGATATTTTTAACATGGGGAAACCAACATGAAAAAACTAGCCGCAATCTATTGTCAACTGGTGGGCATCGCCGAAAGCCTCGCTCCTATCATTCCGCCTTTGGTGCTACGCCTGATACTGGCTTGGGAGTTCGGCGAGGCGGGGTTTGAGAAACTGCATGGGCCTAATTGGTTTACCGATATTACGTTTCCTTTCCCTTTCAATCTGTTGCCGGCTAGCGTCAGCTGGAATATTTCTATCTTCTTTGAAACGGTAGGCGCTGCGGCCATATTGCTCGGATTCGCCACACGCTTTTTTACCGTGTCCTTGATGATTCTGACCGTGGTTGCCATTGCCAGCGTACATTGGCCGGAACATTGGAGTACGGTATCCGAGTTGTTAAAGGGTTATCGCATTGTGGATGAAGACGGCGACGGTTTGGGCAACTACAAATTACCTTTGTTGTATCTGGTGATGTTTTTACCCTTACTGTTTGGCGGCGCGGGCAAGTGGAGTTTGGATTATTGGCTAATGCAGCGTTGCTGCAAGAAGGAATGATGTAGATGATAAGTCTCAGGCTAAATTCCTTACGCACCCAAATCGGCGCCGCGATTTTAGCCATTTTTTTGCTGATGGTGAGTACGCTGGGTTATACCCTGTACGCACTTCATCTGCGCAAGCACGACTACCTCATTCTCAATTTGGCCGGGCAGTTGCGCGTACTGAGCCAGACCATGATGGAGCAGGCGCACCACTATGCGAAGGTCGCGCCAGATGACGATGATAAATACGCGCGTGACTTGGCGACTTATTGGCAAGACTTACAAAAACAAACCTTACTCTACGACAAAATCATCCGCTCACTTGAAAGCCGCCAGATAGACGCAGAACTGGTAGGCGATCATACCTCAGTCATCAAGTGTAATTTCGATAGTGAACTCAACGCTCAGTTGCACCAAACCATGAGTGACTGGATGCATTTTCATAAGGGTCTACAAGACAAGCTCGGAGCGAATCTTACCGAACCACGTTTAACTTGGGCTGCCGAATATATTGAGACGCACGGCGCACTATTGACCAAATCGTCAGATCGGCTGAGCGGAGCCTTTCAACGCATGATGGAAAAGAAATTAGACCAAATTCGCTTGTTTCAGTGGGTGGCTGGCGGCCTAGGCTTGGTGTTGGTGATATTGGTGATGTTGATCGTGCAGCGTGCTGTTATAAAGCCGCTCAAGTATACGATTGAAGGTTTTTCGCGTGTGGCACAGGGCGATTTTAGTCATCAGGTGACCGTGCATGGCGTTAGCGAAATTGGCCAGATGACACAAGCGTTTAACTTGTTGACGCAGCGTATCAACGGTATTTTCCGGCTGACAGATCGCATCAACCAAGGCAACAAACTGGACGAGATGCTGCGTTTTGTCCACGATGAATTTCAAGGGTTTGTTCCGCTGGATTGGGTGGGCGTTTTTTACCCTACACCCGATCGTGGCCGCCTAACATTGGAGCGGCATTACAGTTCACACACCAGAGCATTGAAAGATGGTGTTAGTTTTGATGCCAAGCAAGGCGTTATGGCGCATCTGATGCAAGCCTCTGCGCCAATTGCCTTTACACTCACGCCGCTTAATTCGCCGCATCTCTTGGAATGCGTTCTGGCTAATGCCGGTATGCACTCGGCGGTGTATATGCCTGTACTGAGTGGTGAACATCAAGCGGTGATGGTGTTCGCCAGTAAGCAAGAGGGGTATAAGTCAGAGCATGTGGAATTTTTGAATAACATTGCCGCGACTATTTCACACGTGCTGGAAAAAACCGTGGTGATGGAAAGCCTGGTGGTGGCTGCCGTAGAAGGCCTGGCAAAGCTCGCTGAAAGTCGTGATCCTGAAACGGGCGATCACTTGGTGCGTATGGCGCTCTATTCGGCCTTGGTGGCCGAAGAGCTAGGCAAGGAGGGAATTTATATGGCGCAGATTACTCCGGCTTATGTGCGTGATGTGTTCAATTTTGCTCCCATGCACGACATCGGCAAGGTGGGTATCGCCGATAGCGTATTGCTAAAACCCGCGCGGCTAGACCCTATAGAACGCAAAGAGATGGAGCGCCATCCGGTGATAGGCGGCGAGGTGCTGCGTAAGAGTGAGGCGCAAGTGCAAGCGCTGGGACACACAGTGTTTCAAGTGGGTATCGAAATCGCCGAGTGTCACCATGAAAAATTTGACGGCAGCGGCTATCCCGCAGGCTTGAAAGGCCAGGATATACCGCTATCAGCCCGCATTATCGCTGCGGCAGACGTATTCGATGCGCTGACCTCCAAGCGTCCTTACAAAGATGCCTGGCCGGTGGAAAAGGCGCTGGAAGCTATGCAGGAAGACGCTGGCAAGCATTTTGACCCCGAGGTCATCGCCGCCATGTTGCGCGCTTTACCGCGCATGATGGAAATTTACGATAGGTTGAAACACGTTTAACAATAATTGCAGACCAAACCAACTTGTTGGCTCTTAATGCTGCTAATGCCAGCGTACATCAAGTAGAAGTACAGTCAATTCGTAATTTGGTGAGCGAAATCAAATTGCTCAAATTCGATTCTGAACTACATCGTCTGCTTTGATGTGGTGATGTTTCTGGCATTTTGACGCTGATAATTCGCAATATTGTAATTTTTGTTTTATTTTCACTTTATTTCGTAACTTTCCCCGTGATAGACTTAACCATTAAGCGCTAATTGGCGTGTGTGTTTGCGCGTTTTTGGAAAGACAATTGATATGAATGTCCAGAAATTTTACGGATCGAATTCTCGTGACGCGATGCAACAAGTGCGCGATGCGCTGGGCGGCGATGCGCTGATTCTATCCAACCGTAAAGTGGCCGATGGCGTTGAGATTACTGCTGTTGCCGGTGACGAGATGGACGCGCTGACCTATCCTAAACCAGCCGTCAGCGTAACTGCTGGCAAGGTCACCGCTGCTTCAGCATTTGGTTCTGAAGCGATTGCGGCGATCTTGAATCACAAAGATGCTACCAGCCAACCACCGTCCCTGAAGAAAACCATAGCCGCTGCTACCGAGGCGCTGGAAAAAGAGCCCCGCAAAAAATCACGCTCCACCATCGCGCAAGAAGCTCCGCCGCCAAGGATGCCACGCTGGGAAGTGCAACCAGACCCGCAAGAAGATATAGAGCAAGTACCAGAGTTGAGTTCCACTATGGCGGGCATGGCTTTTGAGCTCAAGCATTTGCGTGGTTTGTTGGAAGGTCAGCTTTCAGGTTTTGCCTGGGGTGAGTTAGCGCGGCGCGACCCGATTAAAGCCGAGTTGTTGCGCGTGCTTTTTGGTGCGGGGTTTAGCCCAGCCTTATCGCGCAAGTTGGTGGACGCTTTACCCGACGGTATGGATTTTGAAAAGGGTGTGATGTGGCTGAAAAAGGCTATAGCACATAATCTGCGCGTGGATGAATCGGGTGCTGACGTGATCGAACGCGGTGGTATCGTGGCCTTGGTAGGTCCAACCGGTGTGGGGAAAACTACCACAGTGGCTAAGTTGGCGGCACATGCGGTGTTGCGCTTTGGGGCTTCCAATATTGCGCTACTTTCAACGGATAGTTACCGAATCGGAGCGCATGAACAGCTGCGTATTTATGGCCGTATTCTGAATGTGCCAGTGTATGCGGTGAAGGAGGATGCTGAGCTTGATTCCACACTGGCCGAATTACAGCGCAGCCATTTGGTATTGATAGACACCGTGGGTATGAGCCAGCGTGATCGCAACATTCCCGAACAAATCAAATTCCTGTGTGGCGATAATCGTCAGGTCAAACGTCAGTTGATATTGCCCGCCACCGCACAGGGCGTGACTTTGGACGATATCGTTCGTGCTCATCAAGGTGTGGGTTTGGACGGCTGTATTTTGACCAAAGTAGACGAATCTGTCTCTTTGGCACCAGCGATAGACTGTCTCATCCGTCACGGGCTGAAATTACACTATGTGACTAATGGCCAGCGCGTGCCAGAAGATATTCGTACCGCGAATTCTACTTATTTGGTAGACCGTGCCTTCAAAGGCCAGTCCACAGGTGCGATGCAAATCAATCAAGAAGAAATGGTGATGCAGGGTGATTGGGCAGGAACGGGAGACTTGTTTGGCTAAGACATCAGCCAACACAGATCAAGCCACTGGCCTGCGCCAATTGTTTGCAGCGGAGGCGGTGCGTGTTGTTGCGCTAGTCGGGAGTCAAAGCCAAAGTGTGGCGACGGCGCTGGCGATGGCTTTGGTGGCGCAAGACAAGAAAGTGTTGCTGGTTGATGAGGCCTTGTGTGCGACAACGTCACATCCTTTGCTGGAACAACCCTTGGGGTGGGATGTGGGAGACGTGTTGCGTGGCAAAAATGCGTTGGATGAGGTGATAGTATCTGTGGCCGGAGTGGCCTTGATGCCAGCTGATACCGAACACTTGGGGCGAAATCTCGAGGCAGCGCGTATACAATTTTTGGACACTTTTCATGCTTTGGTGGTAGGGTTTGATTGCATCATTATTCACGCCGCCTCAGATTTGCAGCGTCATGGCTTAGGCTTTGCGCTGGCGGCGACTGAGGTAATCGTGCTGTGCGATGAGAGCGATCATGGCATTACCGAGGCTTACAGGCACATCAAAACGCTTGACCGTATGGATGATGATAGACATTTTATGATGATGTTCCGTGGTGGCAACGAAGCAAAAGCGAAGTTTTTGTTTCACAAGCTCACCGCAGTTTGCGACAGATATTTGGCATTAAAACCGGACTTTGCTTGCGTGTTACCTACCAATCGTCTGCAAGCGGCACGCACATTGGAAATGTTTGCAGTAGACATGATGCACTGGCCGTTGCAAAATGACGGCAATCGTTTTGATGCTTTTATGTGTCGTCTGTTAAGTGCTACGGGCAGCAACCTGACGGCAGTTTGAGCTTATGACGGCAACTATTCGCTTGGGCATAGAGCGTTCGGTGGACGAATATTCTTTGCTGGTAAAGCGTATTGCCTACCAGTTGGCGGCTAGGTTGCCAGCCAGTGTGCAGATTGATGATTTAGTGCAAGCGGGAATGATGGGACTACTTGACGCGCTCAATCATTTTGACGAAACTCAGGGCGCACAGTTTGAAACCTATGCTTCGCAGCGTATTCGCGGGGCAATGCTGGATGAGTTGCGCGAGATTGACTGGGTGCCGCGCTCGGTGCGTAAAAATGCGCGAGATATTGAGCGTGCGATTGCGCAGTTGCAACAACAATTGGGGATGGCGCCGACCGAGTTTGAGATAGCGCAACAGTTAGGGCTGGCGTTACAAGAGTATCAGACCATGCTGGCAGATGCGCGTGGACATCAACTGGTGTACTATGAGGACTTCCAGCGCGAAGGTGATGAGCCGATAGAGCTCAATATTACGGATGGTCGTCCTGAGATTTTGCAGATTTTGCAGGATGAGGGGATGCAGCAAGCTTTGGCGGAAGCCATTGAATTGTTGCCAGAACGTGAAAGGATGGTGATGGCCATGTACTATCAAGAGGATCTTAATCTCAAGGAGGCTGGGGCGGTGCTGGGCGTTTCTGAATCTCGCGTGTGCCAGATACATTCTCAGGCAATTATGCGATTACGTGCTGTGCTTAAAGACTGGATTGGACAATAAATATGAATAATTCTCGCTTAGATACAACTACACTTATCGGCGTTTTTATGGCGTTTGGGGCCATTCTTGGAGGACAGGCCTTAGAGGGCGGGCATGCTAATACTTTGATACAGCTTGCCGCTTTTATCATCGTATTCGGCGGCACAATAGGCGCGTGTCTTATTCAATATCCTACTCCCGTGTTTTTTCTAGGCGTGAATTTGCTCAAATGGGTGTTCATGACTCCAAGTGTCGCGTTGGAAAGTGTTATTGAACAAGTGGTAGGTTGGGGTAATACTGCAAGACGCGGAGGTTTGTTGTCGCTGGAACCGTTGATTGAAGAAATGAACGATCCTTTCATGCGTAAAGGCTTGCAAATGCTGGTGGATGGTGCAGAGCCAGAAAAGCTGCGTGAAATGATGGAGGTGGAGATGGGTTCCTATGATGAGCATCATCGTCAAGCCGCACGAGTCTGGGAGTCGGCGGGCGGCTACTCGCCGACTATTGGGATTCTAGGTGCGGTGATGGGGTTGATCCACGTGATGGGCGGCTTGTCTGCAGAGGGTGGTGTTGATATTTCCTCATTAGGTACTGGTATTGCGGTGGCCTTCGTGGCAACTCTGTATGGCGTGGGCGCTGCTAACCTGTTTTTCTTGCCTTTTTCCAATAAAATCAAATCAGTGATAGCGCGTGAAATGGTGAAACGCGCGATGGTGGTAGAGGGTTTGGTGTCGGTTGCTAATGGTGACAATCCACGCTTGATTGAAACTCGTCTGCGTGGCTTTATCGCTTAATTAAACCTGAGTTCACATCATGGCACGCAAACAAAAACACGAAGACCACGAAAATCATGAGCGGTGGTTGGTATCTTACGCTGACTTCATCACCTTGCTGTTCGCTGTGTTCGTGGTGCTGTTTGCAATGTCGAAATTGGATATTACTAAAGCTACAGCGCTTGCAGAGTCGCTGCAAGCAGCATTTGACTATGAACCCAGTCCAAAAAACAATCCCAAACCTCACAGTGCTTCTGTGGGGTTGACTACCGTAACGATAGCACCACAAAAACCGCAGGTAGCGCAAGCTGAAGAAATAAAAAAACAGCAACAGCGTGAAAATTTGCAGGCGGTGGCTAAGAGTGTTCAAGAGGCATTAGAATCCTTGGAAAAAGAAGGCAAGGTACAAGTGACAGAGACCATTCATGGTATTTCCATCGAAATCAATGCCAGTGTGTTGTTTGATACTGCTAAAGCGGATTTACACAAGCAATCAGTCGAGGCGCTGAGTGCGGTGGCCAAAGTGGTCGCGGCGGATAGTCATCAGATCCAGATTGAAGGTCATACTGATAACCAACCGATACGCTCTTCTGTGTTTCCTTCCAATTGGGAGTTGTCCTCGGCGCGCGCTAGTAGTGTGATTCGCTTGTTTGAAACCAATGGTGTGGCGGGGGAGCGCATGGTGGCGGTGGGCTATGCCGACAAGCGTTCAGTGGACAGCAACGATACTCCTGAGGGTCGTGCGCGTAATCGACGTGTGACTATTATGATATTGGCGGAAACTGGGACGAATCGAACTGGTGTACAAGGAAGTGGTCATCTCGCTCCTGACATTAGGCCAGCTGCAGAAGCAATTTCTTCAGCGATTCCAGCAACGTCAACCAAGCACTAGCCTAGAGAAGAGCATGACTAGAAAAGAGCATAAAAAGACCGGCAGATAGGCCGGTTTTTTTTATGTCTGCTCACATCTCATGCCTTGCCTATGATGCCACGGGCGTTGCTGCTTTGAGGAGTGCCTTCACGCTGACCAGAGGGGCCATACAACTCTGCCTGATTCACCGCAGCCAGCAAGGCGGACATGGTTTGTTGTGTGTACTGCAAACGCGTGTTGATGAGCTTGCCGTTAAGAGTGTTGGTTGCTTGAATGTCGTTGCCTAGAGTTAGTAGAGATTTCCATAGTCTATTTGCTGCAGCGTCAGTGCTTTCAGCCCATTGCGCGACACCTTCGCGGTCAGGTTTGAACCCTAGAGATTGGATGCGCTTCAGACGCTCTGCCGCCAAGCTATCCAACTTGGCAATATGCAGTGACTTTTTTTCGGTAATTTCCGTAAGGCTAGAGGTATCACCTACGATGAGAGATTCTTGCTCGGTAAGTAAGAGTTTTTTGAATACTTCAAATTCGAGAATCTCAACCGCCAAGTTTTCAGCAATTTGTGCGGTTACAACAGCAGAGTCTGCCAAATTAAGCGCCTTGGATTTCGAGTAGGTCTTGTGCAGAAGTGAGTAGTTTCTTCGCTATCAAGTTTACGTCTATACGGAAAGTACCATCGCTGATAGCTTGTCGTATGGCGGCTACTTTAGCGGCATTAAATCCGGAAGATTCGTGCGCGCTGGCCTCCACTGCTTGGATGCGTGCTGATGCTTCAGACAGGCTGACAGTGCTGCTGCTATTCTTTTGTGGTGTCTCTTTCTCGACACGGGGAGACGAACCGCTAGTGGCGGTTGGTACGGCACCTACTAAAGAACTGTCGATTTTCATGATGTACTCCATCGCTTCAAGCTGTTCCACACAGGCTTGTTAGCGGCAACAGTACCCAAAACTTTAATTAATTTTACTTAATTTTACTTAATTTTTTTCTGGAAACAACTTGCCCGGATTAAGTATATTCCTAGAATCGAAAGTTGTCTTTATTTTTTTCATTAATTTTATGGTAGGCGCATCAATTTCACGATCAACATAAGGGCGCTTGGCGCTTCCAACACCGTGTTCTCCAGAGAGTGTGCCGCCCAAGCCCAATACCAGGCTAAATACTTCATCTAAACATTGCTCGGCACGGGCCATTTCTTCTGGGTTATCTGGGTTTACCAATAAATTGACATGGATATTACCGTTGCCTGCATGCCCAAAATTGACGTTGGCTATTTGGTATCTTGCTGAAAGTGTTTCCAGGCCTTGCAGTAATTCCGGCAAGCGCGATACTGGCACGGCAATGTCCTCATTGATTTTTTTAGGCGCAATATCGCGTAACAATGGTGATAGCGCTTTGCGTGCCGCCCATAAAGCTTGAGTGTCGTGTGCCGGACTCGCATCAATCAAGCCCTCTATTTGGCAAGCTTTGATAATGGCCGCAACTGCTGGAGGCAGTTCAGTTTCGGCGCCATCTACTTCTATCATCAAAAATGCGCGTGCCGCTTCAGGCAACATGCCGGCATGGCGATTACGGATCAGATCGAGAGCGCCGTTGTCCAGAAATTCTAGTGCACTTGGCACGAAAGGCTGGGCCATAATTGCTGCAATCGCATGAGCGCAACTGGTCGTATCTTTGAATTGCGCGGTAATCCCAGCCGTGGCGTGAGGAAGAGGTGTGAGTTTTAGTGTTGCTTCGGTGACAATAGCCAGTGTGCCTTCTGAGCCGATGATCAAGCGTGTTAAGTCGTAGCCTACTACCCCTTTAGTCGTGTTACAGCCCGTTTTGATTGCTTCACCGTTGCCGGTGATGGCTTTCAAGCCTAATACATGGTCGCGTGTCACACCATATTTCACCGCATGAGGTCCCGCAGCGCAGGTGGCGATGTTGCCGCCTATGGTGCAATACGGCGCGCTGGAAGGATCTGGTGGCCAGAAGAAACCATGCTCTTTGATGGCATTCTGTAAGTCTTGATTCAGCACGCCAGGCTCTACAATAGCCATACGGTTTGCCGGATCAATCTTGATGATTTTATTCATGCGCTCCAATGACAGCGCCACACCGCCTTGTTCTGGCGTGCTGCCACCCGCAGTACCTGTGCCACGACCGCGCGGAGTAAGCGGAACTTGGTATTCATTGCACAAGGCGACAACAGCTTGAACTTCATCTTGATCAAGTGGGAACACAACCGCTGCTGGTGGATGGAAGCGCTTGGAGTTGTCATAGGCATAAGCGTAACAATCCACCGGATCGGTGAACAGACGCTCTGGGGGGAAGCGCGCGGCTAAGGCCGTAAGCAAAGGTTCTAGAAGCACGGCTATCTTTTTCGGATGAATAAGTCGGTGATTGTACCTTCTGCCATCTCCGCCGCAAATGCCACTGTTTCCGAGAGTGTGGGGTGTGAGTGAATAGTGAGCGCGATATCTTCCGCATCAGCGCCCATTTCAATCGCTAGCACGGCTTCTGCAAGGAGTTCTCCGGCATTGGTGCCAGTGATACCTACACCAATCACACGCTTGGTTTCCTTATCGAAAATAAGCTTGGTCAGACCTTCGGTGCGCGCTATGGAGAGAGCACGGCCACTAGCAGCCCATGGAAATGAAGCTTTCTCAATCTCCATGCCTTTTTCCTTGGCTTCAGTCTCGGATATTCCGGCCCAAGCGACTTCAGGGTCAGTATAGGCAACCGATGGGATGGTCAACGCCTGGAACTCAACCTTGTGCCCAGCAATGACTTCCGCCGCCACCTTGGCCTCATGCGTAGCTTTGTGTGCCAGCATTGGTTGGCCGACGATATCGCCGATAGCGAAGATGTGAGGCACATTGGTACGCATCTGTTTGTCTACGGCAATATAGCCGCAATCGTCAACAGCGATCCCTGCGTTCTCGGCGCCGATATTCTTGCCATTGGGGCGACGCCCGATGGAGACCAGCACACGGTCATAGACCTGGGTATTCTTGGGGGCGTTGGCACCTTCAAAAGTCACATGGATTCCGTCTTTCTTGGCTTCCATCGAGGATACCTTGGTGCTCAGCATGATGCTTTCGAAACGTTTTTCCATGCGTTTTTGCAGGGGGCGTATCAAGTCACGGTCGCATCCAGGAATCAAACCGTCCATGAATTCCACGATGCTCACCTTGGAGCCTAGGGCATCATAGACGGTGCCCATTTCCAAGCCGATGATGCCGCCGCCGATGACCAGCATGCGTTTCGGAATGTCTGCCAAAGCCAATGCGCCGGTAGAGTCCATGATGCGTTCGTCATCTGGTGCCCCAGGGAATTTGGTGGCTTGTGAACCGGCGGCAATAATGACATGTTCAAAACCTAGCGTGGTCACCTTGCCATCTGTCGCTGTCACGGCGATTTGATGGGGGCTGATGAATTTCCCTACACCTTGTACCACGGTGACATTGCGCTGTTTGGCGAGTTGTACCAAGCCGCCAGTGAGCTTGGCGACCACGTCGTTTTCTTTCCAGTCGCGCAGTTTTGAGAGTGCAATCACTGGGCGCCCAAAATTGATACCATGCGCCGCTATTTCTTCGGATTCGGTAATAACCTTAGCCGCATGTAGCAAGGCTTTGGAGGGGATGCATCCTACATTCAGGCACACGCCTCCTAGCGTTGGGTAACGTTCTACCAACACCACCTTTTTGCCGAGGTCTGCGGCACGGAAAGCAGCGGTATAGCCGCCAGGCCCTGCGCCCAATACCAGTATTTCTGTGGAAATATCATTGTTGCCGGCTTCGCTTAGGCCTACAAGGGCAACTGCCGCCGGAGCAGATTGTTCTACCACTGGTGCTGGTGCTACAGCGGGTGCCTCCTCAGCAACATCTAGGAGCAGGATGAGGGAGCCCTTGGCGACCTTGTCACCTACCTTGACTTTGACTTCCTTGACGCTACCTGCATGGGTGGCAGGTATGTCCATGGAAGCCTTATCGGATTCCAGCGTAATCAGCGAGTCATCAACGGCAATGTTGTCACCTGACTTGATGTGGACCTCGATGATATCTACAGAATCAAAATTGCCGATGTCCGGCACTGAAATTTCAACAATATTGCGCATGTCAATTCCTGTTACAGCAACAAACGACGCACGTCAGACAACATCATGCGCAAGTGGCTGGTGAAGCGTGCGCCATCAGCGCCATCCACCACGCGGTGGTCGTATGACAGGGATAGCGGCAGTATCAAGCGCGGCTCAAAACTCTTGGTTTTTGGATCGAACACCGGCTGCATGGAAGATCGTGAGACGCCAAGGATCGCCACTTCCGGGCAGTTGATGATAGGCGTGAACATGGTGCCACCAATGCCGCCCAGACTGGAAATGGTAAAGCACCCGCCCTGCATTTCCTCAACCTTGAGTTTGCGTTCGCGTGCTTTCGCTGACAGCTCAGCCAGGTCGCGGGCAATATCCATCACGTCCTTCTGGTTGACATCCCTGACCACTGGGACTACGAGGCCATCCGGTGTGTCGCAAGCAAAGCCCACGTGGTAGTACTGCTTCAAAATCAGGCTATCGCCATCCGGTGACAGCGATGCATTGAAGTTGGGGTAGGTACGCAAGGCGTTGATCACCGCCTTCATCAGGAAGGCGAGCAAGGTGAGCTTGACCCCACGTTTTTCAGCATCGGCCAGCATAGATTTACGGAAGTCTTCCAAGTCGGTGATGTCGGCCTCATCAAACTGTGTGACGTGAGGTGCTGTGACCCAGTTGCGATGCAGATTGGCACCGGAAAGTTTTTTGATGCGCGACAACGGCTTGGTTTCAGTTGCACCAAACTGACTGAAGTCAATGGCTGGCATAGGTAGGCTGGATAAGCTAGCGATGCCGGCCCCCATGTTTTCGGTACGCGGCTTGACCAGTTCACCTTTGACAAAGGTCTGCACATCGTTTTGCAAGATACGGTTTTTTGGTCCGCTGCCTTTGACCAGCGCCAGATTAACCCCAAGCTCACGGGCGAATTTGCGCACCGATGGGCTGGCATGAGAGAGCTTGCCAGAGCTTGTAGTTGCACTTGCCGCCACTGGATTGGGAGTGGCTTGTGGTTGTATCACCTTGGGTGGTTCAGCTACTGGATGGCTTGGTTCCGGGATGGCGACAGGTTTTTCATTAACTTTCACGCTGGAAACCACAGGTGCTACGCTGGGCTGCGGTGCGGGTTTCTCGGGAGGAGATGAAGCCTCAGCAGTGGTATCCAGCTTGAGGATCAATGCGCCTTGAGCTGCTTTGTCGCCGACCTTGATGCTGACTTCAATCACAGTGCCGCCAAAAGGGGCGGGGATGTCCATGGAAGCCTTGTCGGATTCCAGCGTGATGAGAGAGTCGTCCTTGGCGACGCTATCGCCGGGTTTCACCAGTACTTCAATGACGTCCACGCTGTCAAAGTTGCCAATATCGGGGACGAGAACTTCTTTTATTGCCATTTTGTCGTCTCCTGAATTAAATACTCATCGGATTGGGTCGGCTGATGTTGATGCTGTATTTCTTGATGGCTTCTGCCGCCTTGCTTGCAGGCAGTTTGCCATCATCTGCCAGCGCCTTGAGCGCGGCCAATACAACATGGTAACGATCAACTTCAAAGAAGTTACGCAGAGCCTCGCGTGAATCAGAGCGCCCAAACCCATCGGTACCCAGCACAACGTAGCGTTGCGGGATGAAGTTGCGGATCTGGTCAGCGAACGACTTCATGTAGTCGGTCGAGGCAATGACTGGACCTTCGGCCTTGCTCAACGCCTTGCCGACATAGGTTTCTTTCTGTTTCTTGTCCGGATTGAGCAGGTTCCAGCGCTCCACATCCAGACCTTCGCGGCGCAGCTCAGTAAAGCTGGTGACGCTCCAGATGTCGGCAGATACGCCCCAATCCTTTTCCAACAAATCGGCTGCTGCGATGACTTCGCGCAAGATAACGCCGCTACCCATCAATTGCACTTTAGGACCTTTGGCCTTGGACTTGCTGAAGGAGTAGATTCCTTTGAGGATGCCTTCTTCCGCCCCCTTGGGCATTTCCGGGTGGCTGTAGTTTTCATTCATCAGGGTGATGTAATAGTACACATCCTCCTGGTTCTGCACCATGCGGCGCAGACCTTCCTGGATGATCACGGCCAACTCGTAGGCAAAGGTCGGGTCGTAGGAAATGCAATTGGGAATGGTGGCCGACATCAGGTGACTGTGGCCATCCTCATGTTGCAAGCCTTCACCATTCAGCGTGGTACGGCCTGCAGTAGCGCCAAGCAGGAATCCGCGAGCACGGCTATCACCCGCTGCCCATGCCAAGTCGCCAATGCGTTGGAAACCGAACATCGAGTAGAAGATGTAGAACGGAATCATCTGCACGCCGGTAACGCTGTATGAAGTCGCAGCGGCTATCCAGCTGGAGAATGATCCGGCTTCGTTGATACCTTCCTCCAGAATCTGGCCATCCTTGGATTCTTTGTAGAACATCACTTGGTCGGCGTCCTGCGGCTCGTACAACTGACCCACGGAGGAGTAGATGCCGAGCTGACGGAACATGCCTTCCATGCCGAAGGTACGGGCTTCGTCCGGGACGATAGGTACTACATACTTGCCAATCTGCTTGTCACGAACCAAGGTGGAAAGGATGCGTACGAACGCCATGGTGGTAGAAATTTCACGATCACCAGTAGCTCCCAGCATATTGTCGAAGGCAGACAGCTCTGGCACTACCAGTTCGTTGCCTTTGCGGCGGCGCTTGGGCATGTAGCCACCCAGGCTGGCGCGGCGCTCGTTCATGTACTGCATCTCTGGTGAGTCTGCATCAGGCTTGTAGAAAGACAAGCTCTCCACCTGTGCGTCGGTGATTGGCAGATTAAAACGGTCACGGAATTTCTTCAGCGACTCGATATCCATGCTCTTTTGCTGGTGAGTGGTATTCTGGCCTTCACCAGCTTCGCCCATGCCGTAGCCCTTGACCGTCTTGGCCAGTATTACGGTTGGCTGCCCCTTGTGATTTACGGCGGCATGGTAAGCGGCATAGACCTTATGCGGATCGTGACCACCCCGGTTCAGGCGCCAGATATCTGCGTCGGACATGGCGGTGACCATCTCCTTCAATTCAGGGTACTTTCCAAAGAAATGTTCGCGCGTATAAGCGCCGCCCTTGGCCTTGAAGTTTTGGTATTCGCCATCCACGCATTCTTCCATGCGTTTTTGCAAGATGCCATCCTTGTCCATGGACAAAAGAGGATCCCAGTAGGAACCCCAGATCACTTTCAGTACATTCCAGCCGGAGCCACGGAAGTCGGCTTCCAGTTCCTGGATGATCTTGCCATTGCCACGTACCGGGCCATCCAGACGTTGCAAGTTGCAATTGACGACGAAAATCAGATTGTCCAATTTTTCGCGCGAAGCGAGTGAGATCGCCCCCAAGGATTCAGGTTCGTCCATTTCACCATCGCCGCAGAAAACCCATACCTTGCGGCCAGAAGTATCGGCGATGCCACGGTCGTGGATATATTTTAGGAATCGTGCTTGATAAATACCCGCAAGTGGCCCCAACCCCATAGATACGGTAGGGAATTGCCAAAAATCTGGCATCAGCCATGGGTGTGGATAGCTTGAGAGCCCTTTGCCGCCGGTTTCCTGTCGAAAGTTAGCCATTTGTTCTTCGCTGATGCGGCCTTCCAAAAAGGCACGGGCGTACACACCTGGTGAGGAGTGCCCCTGGAAATACACACAGTCACCGCCGAAATTTTCGTTAGCGGCACGGAAGAAATGGTTGAAGCCCACGTCATACAAGGTTGCTGCAGACTGGAAGCTGGCGATGTGGCCGCCCACACCAGGAGATTTTTCATTGCCGCGTAATACCGTCATGATCGCATTCCAGCGAATCAGGGCGCGGATGCGGCGTTCCATGTCGGGGTTGCCGGGCAACTTGGCTTGCAAGTGTGTCGGAATGCTATTCAGGTAAGCCGTAGTGGCGTTGAAAGGCAGGTAGGCGCCAGAGCGACGGGACTTGTCGATCAGGGTTTCGAGCAGGAAGTGCGCGCGTTCAGCGCCTTCTTGCTCCAGTACTGCGGCGATGGAATCCAGCCATTCCTGGGTTTCTTGTGGGTTGGTGTCAGGCAAATCTGCCATGTAATGCTCTCCTGAGTAATGAGGGGCTTGCTATAATCAAAACGAATCTATTTGAACGGGCGAGATTTTATAACAATTTTTAATACACATTATTAAAAATTGCAGAATTACGTAATCGTTATCATCGCCATTTTGGTCATTTTGGTCAAGGTGAAACTGCTTTCAGGAAGTCTAGTATGAGCATAAAAATTATTCAAAATCAAGAGGATATTACCGGGTCGCAAGCCGCCAAGCAAAGCCATGTGTTATTCATTCTGCCTAACCTAGCATCCAATGCGCGCTCCAAATCAGTGCCACTGCATGCCGAATTTGAGGCGCTTCTTAGACGCCGCAAGCTTAAATATGACGAACTCACCAAAACGCCCTTAGTCGCGGATTTGCCCGATGGTGGCTTAGGTGCTTGGGTAGTGCTGAATGAGAGTCTTTCCACCTTTGAACGTTACACCGCTTTGCGTAAAGCTCTGAAACCATTGCTGGAAGAAAACCCGGAAAACCTAACGATTTCTTTATGTCTCAAGCAAGAACAACGCCAACAAGCCCTAGAAGCCGCACTCTATGTGACGTTGGTGAACAATGCGGATTTACCTAGCAGAAAGAAAAAACGTACCTATAAACCACTCAAAACTATTCGTGTATTTGGGTTCGATACCGCACACGATTTTGCCGACATCCGCGCCTTGGTGGCAGGCAATACGCTGACGCGTAACCTTACCATGCTGCCGCCCAATGACCTCACGCCCACCATTTATCGCGACAAAATCAAAGCACTGGCAAAAGAGCAAGGTTGGCAGCACGAAGAATTCGACATGAAAAAGCTACGTAAACTGGGCGCGGGCGCGTTTGTCGCCGTGGCACAAGGCTCAGAGCCGGAGGATGCCGCTATTGTGCATCTAAGCTACAGTCCAAAAAATGCCAAGAAGAAAATCGCACTGGTGGGTAAAGGTATTTGCTTCGACACTGGCGGACATAATCTCAAGCCTGCCCGCTATATGAATGGCATGCACGAAGACATGAATGGCTCCGCTGTTGCATTAGGTCTTATGTTAGCGCTTACTGGGGCAGAAATTCCGGTGAAGATAGACTGCTGGCTGGCGATCGCGCAAAATCACATCGGCCCTAAGGCCTATAAACAAAATGACGTGGTAACGGCATTGAACGGCACGACCATCGAGATTGTTCATACCGATGCCGAAGGTCGCATGGTGCTGGCTGACACGCTCACCATGGCCTCACGCTTAAAACCAGACTTTATGATGGACTTTGCTACGCTCACCGGTAGCATGGCGGTAGCCTTGGGTGACCGATATAGCGGCGTGTTGAGCAATAAACCGGAATTGCTCTGCAAGGCAATAGGCGCAGGCGCTAGGGCTGGTGAGCGCGTCAATGCTTTCCCTTTTGATGCCGATTATGAAGAAGATTTAGACAGCAAAATCGCCGACATCAAGCAATGCACGCTTGATTCAGAAGCTGATCACGTGCTGGCCGCGCGGTTTCTGTTCAAATTTATCGAGGGTGACATTCCTTGGCTGCACGTGGATTTATCGTCGAGTAACCGCAAACAAGGCTTGGGTGCGGTGGTGAGCGATGTGAATGGTTTTGGTGTGGGGTTTGGATTGCATCTGATTCAAATTTTGTTGGAGTCGCCATGAGTGACCGAACCGATACTACGTTCTATCGCAATCTAGCCATTCTTACTTCCTTTGCTGAAGCCACGGAAAGCCGCACCCACGCTGATGTGTCGCCAGACTGGTGGATCGTGATCGCCGACGTGATTGGTTCGACCAAGGCCATAGAAGCAGGTGCCTACAAGAAGGTGAATACGGTGGGCGTGGCCTGTATTGCCGCAGTTGTGAATGTGGATCGCAGCCTGGACTTGCCCTTTGTGTTTGGTGGCGATGGCGCGACTTTTGCCGTGCCTGATGTATTGGTGGCGCGAGTTATCGTCGCTTTGCGCGGCGCACAAAAGCTCTCGCGTGAAAGTTTTGATTTAGGCTTACGCGTAGGTTTGGTGCGGGTGAGCGAGTTGGTCAGCCAAGGTTTTTGGGTCAAGGTTGGCAAGGTGCGTTTGTCGCCGCACGTTACCCAGCCGGTGTTTTCTGGCCGCGGTTGGGAAGAGGCGGAAAAGCGCGTCAAAACGCCGGGTGCGGCGGGCGTGTTAATGGTGCAAGAACACGAAGGCGCGGCGGAAGCCAGCTTTGAAGGCTTTGAATGTCGCTGGCAAGGCGTGCCCAGCTTCCATGATCACAAGCTGGCACTGTTGGTGGGCGCGGTGTCTGCGGATGTCGAGGTCAATCTGGCGACCTATCAGCGTGTACTTGCCCACATCCAGAAAATCTACGGTGATGTAGCAGAATATCATCCGTTAAGAGCGCACATTATGCGTCTCACCTTTAACCCGCGCTTGTTAATGCACGAATGGCGGGTACGCGCGAGCCAGTTCGCACTATGGCAACGCTTGTCTTATCTTGCCAAAATGGTGTTCCAGAACCTCGCGGGCTTATATCTTTTTTCCCGTAACAAGGACACTGAGGCTACTCAGTGGAGTGGCTATCGGGACGAATTGGTGGAAAACTCCGACTTTCGCAAATTTGACGGGATGTTACGCATGGTAATGGACGGCAGTGAGACGCAAGCGGCCGCCTTGCAAGCCTTGTTGGATGCGGAATATCAAGATGGAAAGCTGGTGTACGGCATGCACAAATCGCGCGAAGCTTTGGTGACATGTATCGTGCAATCCTACAATGGCAACCACATGCACTTTGTGGATGGTAGCGACGGCGGCTATGCGCTGGCGGCGCGGGGATTGAAGGCGCAGTTAGCGGGCTTGAAAATAACTTAGGAGCTAACACATGGTTCAAGACGATAATTTGGCCTGGCTTTCCACTTTTCCTGACTTGGCCAAGCTTGACGAACCAGCCAAAGTCAAACTCAAGCAGCATGCCCGCATCGTAGAGGCCCCCATTGGCGCTATAGGCTACCGTGAGGCCGATCCCTGCAACGCTTACGTGATGCGCTTGGCTGGACGTTCCCGGGTGTACAAAATCTCCGAATCCGGGCGTGAAATTGTGCTGTATCGCGTTGCGGCGGGTGGCACTTGTGTGTTGACCACCACGTGCCTATTGGGCCATAGCCATTATCCGGCTTCTACCGTGGTAGAAGAAGCTATCCGCGATGTAGTCGTTCCTGCCGCGACTTTTCATCAGTTGATGGTCGAATCCGAAGTGTTTCGCCGCTTTGTGTTGAGCAATTATGGTGACTTGATTAGCGACTTGATTGTGCTGGTGGATGAAGTGGCATTTCACAGCATTGCTTCGCGCCTTGCGGGCTTGTTGGTGGCAGGGCAGGGTAATCTCACGGCGACGCACCAGCAGTTGGCCGACGAGTTGGGCAGTGCGCGCGAAGTAGTCAGCCGCGAGTTGAAGGAGTTTGAGCGTCAGGGCTGGGTGAAGTTGGGGCGCGCCAGTATTGAGGTGCTGGATCGCGCCGCACTGCAAGATCAAGCCAGGGCTTAGCTATTTACACCCCTCGCATTTCCCCTTGGTAGTGTCCAGGCCTTTCACCGATTCCAAACCCTTCACGTCCTTCATAATCGCACCATCCAGCACGGCTTCGCCCAAATCTGCTCCGGTCAGATCTGCTCCGGTCAAGTCCGCCTTGCTGAAATCGGCGCGAAACAGGTTGGTGTTACGCAAATTGGCACCGGTTAAATCGGAAAATCTAAAATTGGAGCGATTGATGTCAGCATCTTCAAAATTGGTGCCGACGAACTTGCCGCCTATGCTATCAAAGCGCATCGCGCCCATGGGCTGGTTGCCAATGTCCAGGCCAAAGCGACCTTTGCGGATGTCCGCACCGCTCATGTCCACCGTGCCTAGCGTGCCTATCATGCGCACGTTGACCAGAATGGCGTTCTTGAACTGGTTTTTCTCAAAAATGGGTTGGAAGATGATGGCATCGGTGAGGTTGGCATTGTTGAATATGGTGCCTTCGATGCGAGCCAGGTTCAGGTAAGCCTGACGCATGTCGGCACCACTGAAATCCGAGCCGCGCAGGTCGGAGCCGAACAGATTGGTGTCTACAAACTTGGCGTAGCGCAAATCCATGTGACTCAAGTCCTGGTAGCTCAAATCTTTATCGGAAAAGTCCACAATGTTGTCAGCAGCAGCATTCTTCAGCATCGCACGCGCCTGTTCGGTACTGATTTTTTCCTTCATTACTTCTGCATCGGCTGAAGCGGTTTTTTTCTGGAAATCCTGCATCTTCATCATGTTTTCGTCTTTGTTGGCGAGAAACATGGTTTTGGATTTTTCACTGGAAAAACATAGTTTTTTGCCGTCAACCATTGCATTAACCGAACAATCGGTCGGCACTTCTGCCCCCATTGCCAATCCAAAAGCGCAATTTTTGTTGTCTTCTGCTGCCATGCTGTGAGTACTGAGCAGTGCAAGCAGTACTAATAAAGGTAAAGTAAACCGCATCATCATCTCCTGTGTAGGTCGTTCTTTGCAATATTCACCCCTGATGGGTGCTGGGACATATTTCAACGAATCATAAACCTTATGTCTGTAACCTTAGTCACAAAGTTCAAAGAAATCTGACGATGCAGGCAAATGTAAGTTTTTGTAAAAGCGTCAACGTGAGTGATCGCGCGCCCGTTGATAGGTTAACTGCCAACACTGGTAGCCAAAATTGAAAAGGAGATGAACGTGAAAGTTTCAAAACTGAGCACCGCGCTGCTAATGACCGGTGCAATCGCACTACCAGCCATGTCGGTCTCGGCTGACGAAGTTTATTACGAAACCGCGCAGGTGATTTCGGTCAACCCGCGCACAGAAACCATCAACATACCACATCAAGAATGCCATACTGAATATGAGCAACGTGGCTCTTCATACAACTCTGGTGAGCGCGACATAGGCGGCTCTATCATCGGCGGTATCGCTGGCGGATTACTGGGTGGCACCGTGGGCAAAGGTAAAGGGCGTATAGTTACCTCCGCCATAGGCGCAGCTACCGGTGCCATAGTCGGCGACAGGCTGGGCAATAGCAATAATGGTTATAACAGCTACAGCACGCGCCCAATTGAGCGCTGCCATAGCGAGGATAGCTGGCAAACGGTGACGCGCGGTTACTTGGTAACCTATCGCTACAATGGACGCGACTACACCACCGAGATGCCCAATGACCCGGGCGAGACTGTTCGTATGCGGGTGACGGTAGCGCCGGAGATTGGCGTTGGCAGAACGAGCTATTTAGAGCCAAGATACCGCGATCAAGACCGCGACTGGGATAGGCATCACGAGCGTGGAGGCTGGGGTAATTAAGGGTTTGTAGTTTAGAGGTTTGCGCGGCATCTACTCAAAAAGTTGAGGTCGCAACCAAAGCCACTGACGTTCTATCAGAACGTCAGTGGCTTTTTATTGATTTTTTTGTATCCAATCCAACAGCGGAGCCCATTGCTGCAGATCGGCTTTTACCAGAGACGGGCGCATATCAAACAAGCTCATGCCTTGTTCCACCGCAGCAACGTAAGTTTGAGCGTTGCGAAGACAAGCGGGCATGGGAAGTCCGGTTTCTTGCAAAAATTCCAGCAAGCTGGCAGATGAGCGGGTCTGGTTGCTCATCCGTATTCCCACTACGGCGACAGCCGTTTTTTGTTTACGCACAGCTTTTTCTTGTTCCAATACGTCCAGAAAATCGCGCGTAGCGCGCATATCCAATATGGAAGGCTGTATCGGTACGATTACCCAATCCGCTTGCTTGATAGCGTCGGTCAGTCTCTCGTTGCGCAGTCCAGCTGGAGAGTCGGTGATGAGCCAGTCAGGTTTTTCGGTCAATTCTTGGCGGCGTGCATCTAGCGCTTTGATCTTGGGTAAGTCTTTAGCGCGACGTTTCAACCAGTCTATTGAAGATTGTTGGCGGTCGAGGTCAGCCAGCGTCACATTTTTACCTTGTCTAGCAAAGTAACCAGCGAGATTGGTGGCTAACGTGGTTTTGCCGCTGCCGCCTTTGGGGTTGATGACTAAGATGTGCTTCATCGTTTATAGCATCTCAGGGTTAATGACAGCTTTCAGTATGGTTTCTGCAACATTACCGTGTTTTCGATTTTGAAACCACCATACAGCCCCTTTTTTTACGCTGTGGTATGACGTTGCACTTCCCAGCAGTATTGCTGCCACTTCGCCCAGTGTGGGTTGATGTCCTACGATTAACACGCTGCCACCAAAACGCGGCCATTCCGCGACATCTAGTATGGCTTGTGCGGAGGCTCCCGGAGCGAGTGCTTCAAGCGTGATAAACTCATCACTCAGCGCTAAGGCGGTTTGCTGCGTTCTAAGCGCGGGGCTGATCAGAATGCGCGTGTCGGCGGCCATGTGTTTTGTCAGCCAAGCCGCCATGTGTTTGGCTTGTTTATGGCCTTTTGCGGTGAGTGCGCGCTGCATGTCGGGGTTGCTATCTTCAGCTTCGGCGTGGCGCCAGAGGATAAGTTCCATCATAAATTCAAAAGTAAATGTGGGAGGATATCTTGCCATGAAAGTGAACTGTTTTGCAGCTTGATATTTTATTACGCCATGCGTCACTCTCGGCGCCACGTTTACCCGCGTTGGAGCGTTTACTTGCAGTGGCTAACAGAGCCACTTTTAGTGGGGGTGCTGATGTTTGGGCGTGTCGCACGTTTGGTGTGAAACAGCAACAGGACTTCCCCATTGCACCGTTTGCAGCCAAGCAGGATGGCTTAGAAACTGCCGATGCTTATTGGCTGTGTGCAACCCCGGTCAATTTGCAAGTCACACGCGATAGCATTGCATTGGCAGAAAACTCGCTCAATCTGAGCATGGATGAAGCACAAGCTTTGAAGTCAAGCCTGACGAGACACTTTACAGAGCTGGATTTTTTTGTGCCACACCCGCAGCGTTGGTATCTGCGCTTAAAAGAGCCGCCTGCCATCACCACGACCTTGCTTGAACAGGCTTTTAGGCGTGATGTAAGCGGCTTGATGCCGCAAGGGGGTGATGCCAAGATTTGGCGAAGAGCCATCAATGAATTGCAGATGTTAATGCATGCACACCCGGTGAACGAGGCGCGAGAACAAGCCGGGAAATTAACGGCAAATAGCTTATGGCTGTGGGGTGGAGGGGCGATGACCACGGCGATTTCTCCTTATGCCACGGTACTGAGCGAGGATGTATTTGTTTCCGGTTTGGCGGGACGGGGAGCAAAACCTTTGCCGGCATCATGGAAGGAACTCAACGCTGAATCAACCCTGATGGTGCTGGATGCCCAATATGGTTGGGAGGCTTTAGAGGAGCGCTGGTTTGCAAGCGTACTGCATGCTTTGCAAACTGGGCAGACCCATGGAGTAAGAGTGTGCCTAGCTGAACAGGATAAGGTACATGTTTTCAGCATCAAACGTCGCGATTTATGGAAGCTTTGGCGCAGAACTAAGCCGTTAGCTGACTATTTGAATACTCCCCTTAGCTAGGGCATACTTTCACTACTTTTTGTATTAATGGACAATTTATGAATACCCTCATCTGCGGTTCCCTTGCCTACGACACCATCATGGCATTCCCCGACCACTTTAAGAACCACATTCTGCCGGACAAGTTGCATATTCTAAATGTAGCGTTTTTGGTGCCAGATATGCGCCGCGAATTTGGCGGTACGGCGGGTAACATTGCCTATAATCTGAATCTGCTGGACGGCAAGCCACTCATCATGGCCACCGTGGGTGACGATTTTGGTAGCTATGGTGACTGGCTGAGTCGCAATGGTTTGTTGAGCAATCACATCTTCCACGTGCCAGGCAGCTTTACCGCGCAGGCTTTTATTACCACCGATAGAGATAACAATCAGATCACTGCTTTTCACCCAGGGGCGATGAGCTTTGCGCACAAAAACAGTGTGATAAGTGCCAAAGACGTATCTCTCGGCATCATCGCGCCGGACGGCCGTGATGGTATGTTCCAACACGCAAAAGAATTTCAGGAAGCTGGTATTCCGTTTATGTTTGACCCTGGCCAAGGGTTACCCATGTTTAATGGCGAAGAATTGCTGCAATTTGTAGACCAAGCGGACTACCTGGCGTTGAACGACTACGAAGCACAACTGATGCAGGAAAAAACCGGTCTTAATTTGGAACAATTGGCAGCAAAGGTAAAAGCCTTGATAGTGACTTTGGGGTCACAAGGTTCGCATATTTATGTGGATGGCAAACGCATTGAAGTACCCGTAGTCAAAGCTGAAGCTATTGTTGACCCTACCGGTTGCGGTGATGCTTATCGTGCCGGGTTGCTCTATGGCATGTCCAAAGGTTGGGATTGGTTGCAATGTGGACGTTTGGCTGGTGTGATGGGCTCTATCAAGATTGCCAGTCGTGGTGGTCAGAATCACAAGCCGAGCCGTGAACAGATTATGGCACTTTATCAGTCTGCATTTGGCGAAACTATTTCGCTGTAAATTTTTTAGGAGAACGTGGCATGCAGTTGAAACAATTATGGATGGCTCTGACCATGGCTTTAGTACTAGTGGGTTGCGCCAGCAGCAATTCCGGTAGCGTATATAAGCGCGATGAAACACGTCAGGCGCAAGTGGTTAAAACTGGCATAGTAGAAAGCGTGCGCCAGGTACAGATTGAAGGGACAGAAGGCACTATTGGTGCCGTGGCTGGTGGTGTAGTGGGCGGTGTTGCCGGTAATGCAGTGGGTGGTGGTAAGGGTAAAAATCTGGCCACTGTGATTGGTGCGGTGGCAGGGGCGCTAGCGGGCAAAATGGCCGAAGAAGAACTCACTAAAAAAGATGGTTTAGAAATCACTGTGAAACTGGATAACGGTAGTCTGATCGCCATAGTGCAAGAGGCCGATGAGCAGTTCCATGCCGGAGATCGTGTGCGTTTGTTGGAAAGTGGCGGCACCACAAGAGTTACGCACTAATTGCAAGTCGCTTTGAATTCCAAACCAGTCCAAGTCTGGCGCTTGCTGCGCCTGTTTGTCCATGTGCTTTGGGGTATGTTATTGGCCACTTTCTGGCTGCCATTTTTGGGCAAAAAGCGCCGTGATAAGCTGGTAAAGCACTGGTCTAATACCATTCTGCTCATACTCAATGTCAAGCTGCGTGTCTCTGGCGCTATGCCGCCGGCAGGGACGCCGCCAGCGATGTTCGTGTCTAACCACATCTCTTGGCTGGATGTGTGGCTGGTGAACTCTCTGCTTTCTCCACGTTTTGTGGCCAAGTCTGAAGTACGTAGTTGGCCATTCATAGGTTGGTTGTCAAAACAGGGCGGCGTGATTTTTATTCAACGTGCACGCAAACAGGACACCTTGCGTGTGTCGGGCGAAGCGATACAAGTTTTGGCGGACGGCGACTCGTTATGCGTGTTTCCTGAAGGCACAACTACCGACGGCAGCTTTATGGTGCCGTTTCGCAGTAGCCTGTTGCAGGCGGCGGTGGACGCAGAGGTACTAATACGTCCAATGGCACTTCGTTATCCTTTGTCGGATGGTGGCGTTAATGTGGACGTGGCCTACTGGAGTGATATTACCCTGTGGGAATCCATGTTGGCGATGGTGAAGCAGCCAGAAATTGCGGCCGAATTGATATTTTTGTTGCCTATCCCTACACAAGGCAAGGATAGACGTGTTTTGGCGCGCCGTGCTGAAAGCGCTATTGCAGAGCTATTGCGTCTTCCGGTGCGCGCGGCACTGCAAACACCTGGCGGTCAGCTAAGCGCAGGGCCGTAAGCGTATTTCCCCACAGGCAACCAGTATCCAGCGCTGTTAGATTATCTCGTAACACTAAGCCCAAGGCCGACCAATGGCCGAATATAATGTGGCTGTCTTGGCTTCTGCGATTTTCCACTTCAAACCAAGGCATGTAGCCCCTCGGGATGTCTTGAACTTCTCCCTTGAACTTGAATTGCATCTGGCCTTGCGGGGTGCAAATTCTTAGTCGAGTCAACGCATTGGTGATGACGCGCAACCTGTCCATGCCTTGTAAGTCGTCGTGCCAAGCGTTAGGAAGATCGCCGTACATATTTGCCAGAAACTCGCGATAATTGGAGGCGCGCAAAGCGGTTTCCACCTCGCTCGCCAGTGCTAGGGTTTGCGCCGCATCCCACTGTGGTAACACCCCGGCGTGAACCATCAAGTTATATTCTTGGGCGTGAGCCAATTTCTGGTTTCTCAACCAATCAAAAAGTTCTTGGCGGTCAGGCGCTACCAGTAACTCATCTAGGGTGTCGAAGCGATGTTTGGCGACGAAGCCTTCATATACTGCAATGGCATGCAGATCGTGGTTGCCGAGTACGGTGATAATGGAATTTTGGTGCGCCTTCACCCAGCGCAACATCTTGAGCGAATCTGGGCCGCGATTGATGAGGTCACCTACCAGCCACAATCTGTCCTGTTGCGGGTTAAAGGCGACGCGGTCTAACAGATTAAGAAAGGAAGTGAAGCAACCCTGCACGTCACCAATGGCGTAGGTGTTCATGCAAGGATCCTGAGGTTAATTATTTCGCTTTGGCTGCGGGAGCTTTGAAATTTGCGCCAGCTTTGTTGGTCATATAGGCCACCGCGTCAGCCACTTCGGCATCACTCAAAGCAGCGTTTCCACCACGCGCGGGCATAGAGCGGATACCCTCAATAGCATGTTTGACCAAAGTCTCGTACCCTTGCGCAATGCGGGGTGCCCAAGCCGCAGCGTCACCTATTTTTGGTGAGCCCAGTGCGCCAGTGCCGTGGCAAGCACTACAGCCCTGAGTGACGATTTGTTCGCCACTGAGGGCGGCTCCGGCGGCGGCGGGAGCCGCGGCGATGACCACCTCGGCAACGGGTTTGATGCGAGCAGTAACAGAGGCATCATCGTTGGCTGCGGGCTTGTTTTCTATCGGCCCTGCCACGAAGGTGAGGTGATAGAGCGCCGCGACAATGACGATGATGACGAAAGCAATGGGGAGTTTCTCTGCAAGGCTTAGGCCGCTGTGTGGTTGGTCTTGGTCGCTCATGATGGTGTCCTGAATTGAGAAGTTGGGCTTATTTTACCTTGGTATGTAGCTTGAGCATAGCCGTTTCAAAGTCACCTGCTAGCAGCAGTGGCAACAAGCCGGTAGTATTTTTTATGGCGGAGTCTATTAAACTAAATTCTTCGCGCGAGGGCTTGTGTAGGACGTAATTGATCACGTCTTTGGCATCACCGGGGTGACCTATGCCCAGTCGCAAACGCCAGAAATCGGTGCTGCCTAAGTGTGCGGCAATATCTTTCAAGCCATTGTGGCCGCCGTTCCCACCGCCTTTTTTCAGCTTAGCGATGCCGGCCTCCAAATCCAATTCGTCGTGGACGACCAGGATGCTTTCTGGCGCGATGCGATAAAACCGCGCCAATGCACCCACCGCTTGTCCGCTGGCGTTCATAAAGGTGGTCGGGGTAAGAAGCCAAGCTTCAGGCGATTTAAGACGAGCCACGCGGCCAAAAAATTTGCTTTCCTGCGAGAGTTGTACGTTATTGGCACGAGCGACGGACTCTACCCACCAAAAGCCAGCGTTGTGGCGGGTGGCTTCGTATTCAGTGCCTGGATTGCCCAGTCCCACAATCAGTTCTATGCCCATAGCGACCTCAAAATAAAAACGCGCGTCCCGGTTGCCCAGAACGCGCGTATTGTAACAAGCCTGCTAGCGGATTACTCGGCTGCTGCGACTGGTGCTTCAACGACTGGAGCTGCCGCTTCTTCTTCCTCTATCAATGCGCCACGTGGTTTGGCGATGGAGGCTACAGCGGCATCATCACCGTGCACCAGCTTCACAAACTCAACGCCCTTGGGTAGCTTGATTTGCGCCAAATGCACAGAATGTCCGACGTCAATCTCACCCATGTCTACCTCGACGAATTCTGGCAGGTCTTTAGGCAAGCAGCTCACTTCGGCTTCGGTCATGATGTGCATGACGATGCCGCCATTCAATTTGACCCCTGGTGAGGTTTCTACGTTAGTGAAGTGGAACGGTACTTTCACATGGATCTTTTCGGTTTGGCTCACGCGTTGAAAGTCAATATGGGCGATTTCAGTACGCACCGGGTGCATTTGATAATCGCGCAGCAGCACTTGTTCTGCCTTGCCATCCAGATTCAGCGAGAGAATAGAAGCGTGAAAAGCTTCGTGGCGGAATTGCAGGAACAACTCTTTGTGGCTCAGTTCAATAGTCACGGCATCTTTGCCGGCACCATAGACGATGCCTGGTACGTTGCCAGCACGACGTAGGCGGCGGCTCGCTCCGGTGCCCTTTAGTTCGCGCGATTTGGCGTTAATTTCGATTTGCATGGTAAAACCCTCTTGAAGTTAATAATCCCGTCCGCGACCAGACGGTTACTACATTTGCTCTATAGTTTTTATGCTATCCAGCAAAATTCTTTTACTCGATAAATAACGAGCTGACCGAATCCTCGTGGCTAATGCGGCGTATGGTTTCCGCCATCAACTTACCCACGGAAAGCTGGCGTATTTTTTTGCAACCAGCAGCATCATTATTCAGCGGAATGGTGTTGGTCACGACCAATTCATCCAGCGCGGAGTTATTCACACGCTCAATCGCTTTCCCGGATAAAACCGGATGGGTACAGTAGGCCACTACCTTGGCGGCTCCCTGTTCTTTCAGTGCTAACGCCGCTTCGCACAGTGTATTGGCGGTGTCCACCATGTCATCCATGATGATACAAGTGCGACCTTCGACTTCACCAATGATGTTCATCACCTTGGCTTCGTTGGGCTTGGGGCGACGCTTGTCTATAATCGCCAAGTCAGAACTCAGTTGCTTGGCTAGTGCCCTTGCGCGTACTACGCCGCCGACATCGGGTGACACCACGACCACATCGGGGTAATTGCGTTTAGTAACATCTTCCAGCAACACCGATGACGCATAAATGTTATCTACCGGAATATCAAAAAAGCCCTGAATCTGGTCAGAGTGCAAATCCATCGTTAACAATCTGTCCACACCTACCGAGGTCAGCATATTCGCCACCACTTTGGCGGTAATCGCCACGCGCGCTGAACGTGGACGGCGGTCTTGCCGTGCATAACCAAGATAAGGAATGGCGGCGGTGATACGTCCAGCAGAGGAGCGGCGCAGTGCGTCTACCATCACCAGCACTTCCATCAGCGTGTCGTTGTTGGGGGCACAGGTGGATTGCAGCACGAACACGTCTTTACCGCGCACGTTTTCCAATATTTCTATCATCACCTCGCCGTCGCTAAAACGGCCTACGGTGGCCTTGCCTAAAGGGATGCCAAGGTGTGATACCACCTCGGCTGCCAGCGTGGGATTGGCGTTGCCAGTGAACACCATGATTTCTCCTTTAGCCACGCGCCGCTTCCTTTCTAAAAAGGTGAAAAAACAAAAGCGTGTAGCTATTTGACTCTACACGCTTTTTTATTATTTGGCTGGGGAGGAAGGATTCGAACCTTCGAATGCTGGGATCAAAACCCAGTGCCTTAACCAGCTTGGCGACTCCCCAATTTAACTTTTACTACATTCAGTCGGCAAAACTATAGTGCGGATGCTTCGCCAATCCGCTGGCTACAAAGCCGCTAAACTTTGCGGGTTTGGCTGCCAGTATTTTCTGTGCGGTTTGCAGGGAGTCAACAGCTACAAACACGCTTGCGCCCGAACCTGACATTCTGGCATCGCCAAACTGGTGCAACCAGTCTAGGCAATTAGCAACTTCAGGATAAAGGCGGCACACCAAAGGCTGCAAATCGTTACAGCCATAGCCTTCACAAAAGGCCGACATTTTGGCGGGTAACGTGTCTCTTGTCAAATCCTGATGAGCGAAGACGGCGGCGGTGGAAACCTTGGCGGGCGGCGTGAGTACGACGTAGTGCGCCGGTTTCAGCGCGATTGCGTGTAGTTGTTCACCGATTCCTTCTGCCCAAGCATTTTCGCCGAAGACAAATATCGGAACATCTGCGCCCAATTTTAAGCCTAATGCCAACAGTTCCGTGCGCTTAAGATTTACGTTCCACAAGCGATTCAGCGCCAGCAACACGGTGGCTGCGTTGGAGCTGCCACCGCCCAATCCACCACCCATAGGGATGCGCTTTTCTACGTGGATGTCAGCGCCCAAACCGCAACCGGTGTTGGTTTGTAAAAGCTTGGCGGCGCGTATGGTGAGGTCATGTTCTTCGGGTACACCGGCTATATCTTGGATGCGCCTTATCTGGCCATCTTGGCGTACGTCTATATGAACGGTGTCGCCGAAATCCAGCAAGCGAAACACACTTTGCAACTCATGGTAACCGTCTGCGCGGCGACCAGTGATGTGCAGGAATAGATTGATTTTGGCTGGAGAGGCAAAAGCAGCCATGCTATTCAGAGCTTTCCTTAGTTCCTGTTTGCCATTGCTCGATGACCAGTTTCAAATCTAATTTCTCACTTTTTAGCACTACTTTTCCCGGCAGCATAAATCCATCCGCAGTCATGTATTGAGGGTATTCAATGTCCCAGCCTTGTTCGCTAAGGTGCGTAAGTTTACCGTCTTGATCCCAGGACATGGTTGCCGTTTCCATATTGTTGGGGCGGCCTAACATCCAGTTAGGAAGGCCCTGCATCGGAAGGCTCCAACCCAGTAATTGCTGCGTCAGCGTTTCCGCATCGTCGGCGTGAAAGCTGTTTTGTTTGCTGGTGGTGAGCGTTACGCCATCAGTGCCTTGGCTTAGAGCGCCGAGCTGCGTGCCCAAAGGGGAGAAAAATTGAATATCGTCGCCATTCACGTGGTGCTGCCAATGGATGGAACCAGAAAACCCTTTTTTCTCCGTGAGTATAGCGATACGTCCTTGCATGGCAAAAACTTGAATGTTACTGACTTGTGCCAGATGTTCGTGATAACGCGAGGCGGGAGCCATAGGCGTGGCCACCACTGGCTGTTCAGGCATGAGGCTACATCCAGCCATAATCAAGGCTGATAGCACACAACATAAACGCATCACGGATGGAATTTTTTCGCGGTATTGACGAGAACTTCGTTGTCGGGATAGTCGCGCAGTGCTGCGTCCCAGGTGCTAATGGCCTCTTCATGTTTGCCTTGTTGCCACAGAATTTCGCCTAGATGCGCAGCGATTTCCGGATCGGGCTGGTTTCCGTAAGCGCGGCGGATGAATTCCAGCGCCTGATCCAGCCTGCCCATGCGGTACTGTACCCAGCCCATGCTGTCCAGGATGAAGTGGTCATCGGGGGTAAGCGCCAGTGCTTTTTCGATGAGTTTCTGCGCCTCGTCCAACCGCTCGTTGCGCTCCGCCAGGGTGTAACCTAGGGCATTGTAGGCTTGCGCGAAATCGGGCTTCATCAACATCAGTTTGCGTAGTTCATGTTCCATGATGTCAAAGCGTTTTACGCGCTCAGATACCATCGCGTAGTCGTAGACGATGTCAGGGCTATTGGGGTAATTGGCGACGGCGTTTTGCAGCAAGTCGAATGCTTCTTGATGGCGATTGGCTTGTGATAACAGCGATGCCTCTGTCTGAATGGCTAATACTTGTTGCTCAGGGCTAAGGTTAGGGATGTTGTGTAGACGGTTGCGTGCGTCTTCGAGTAAACCATTTTTGGCCTCGCCCACCGCCATTTTGAGCTGACCTTCAAGGTAGAAGCGACTGTCTGGGTTGATGGACCCATACCATTGTTTGGATTCTTCGACTTGTTGCATCTGTTCGCTAATTTGCGCCAGATAAAAACGAATCTGATCCACGTCCTTGTAATTCAACTCCAAAGCTTGTTTGAAGTGGTTCTCGGCACCGCTCAAATCCTCTGCCTGCACGCTCAACAACCCAATCGCGACATGGATGTCCGGGCTTTCTGGCTTGGCTTCCAGTAATTGCTCAAATTGTTCCCGCGCCGCGTCCATTTGCTTCTCGCTCACCAGCAATTTGGCGTAAGCAAGTTTGACTTCGAGGCTGGCAGGATATTTTACGAGAAAGGTCTCATAAAAATGGAGTGCCTCTGTTGGGCGCGCTTGCAGAACCTGTCCTTGTAGTAAGGCGCCGATCTCCCAGCCCGGCTTGGCCTTTTCGGCGGCTTGGAGTTCACTCAAGGCCTGTTGTTCGTTACCCGCACTCCAAGCGGCGTGCGCCACAGCAAAATGCGCCTCCGCCAGATTGGGGTAGGGTTTGGCTAATTCCTGTATCAGTTGCAAGGTCTGTGCTTTATCCTGATTGCGAGACAAGGTCCCGGCAATGTACATAAATCCAGCGGCGCGATTAGGCTCGTCGGCTAGCAATTTTTGTAACTGCGGACGCAAGTCAGCCAGTTTGCCAGAGGCAAGCAGCAATTGCGTTACGATTTGCTTCGCCTCTGCTGCGCTCGGATCTAGCTCTGCCCACAGTGTTGCTGCTTGTAGCGCCATGGGGCCTTGTTTGATGAAAAGCGCGGCTCGGGTAGCTCGTTCTGCTAAACGTGCATCGCCAGTGGATTTCGCCAAGTCGTAGAGTATCGCGCTGGCGGAGCTGATATCGCCGCGCTGACCGGCAATTTCACCGACTAGGAACTTAAAGATGAATTCGGCACTCAGTGATGCGTCCGGTGAGGCTTTTTTGTCGCTGGCGGCATGGGCTGAAAAGCTGACCGAAGACAACAAAACGGCCAAAATCAGCGGGATAGAAAGAGTTTTTTTCATCGGGATTTCCTAAGAGGGTGCAGCTTCGACCGTGGCGTGAGCAGAATGTTCATGGTGGACTTCATTAGAGGTTCCCTATAGTATATGCGCCCTGCGTAACTTGCTACAAGACCAGCAGTTTTTAGCACCTCTTAACTTGAGATTTAGTCTGTATTGATTATGACAACTGTAACCATCGAAGCCAGCGAGCTGACTCGCACCTATGGCAATAATACTGTGGTGCGCGACGTGAGCTTCAGCCTCAGCCAAGGCGAAGTGCTAGGTTTTCTCGGCCCCAATGGCGCGGGCAAATCTACCACCATGAAGATGCTCACCGGCAACTTGGCGCCGACTGCCGGCAGCGTCAACATCTGCGGTATAGACATCATAGAAAATCCAAAAGCAGCCAAGGCATTGATAGGCTACTTGCCAGAGCAACCGCCACTTTATAAAGAACTCACCGTAGATGAAATGCTGGCACTGGCGGGCAGATTGCATGGTGTCACACGCAAGCACCTCAAAAAAGCCGTAGAAATTGCCAAGCAGCGTACTGGTTTAACCGAGATGAGCGGCCGCCTGATTGATAATTTGTCCAAAGGCTACCAGCAGCGCGTGGGCATCGCCCAAGCCATTATTCATAATCCGATGGTGGTGATTCTGGACGAACCCACAGTGGGTTTGGATCCCATACAGATTCGTGACATCCGTGCGCTGATCAAAGAATTGGGTGGAGAGCACAGTGTAATTTTGTCCACGCATATTCTGCCTGAGGTGGAAATGGTGTGTGACCACGTGCAGATTATTCACAAAGGCCAGCTGGTTTTTAACGGTGGCATAGACGTGCTCAAGCAACAACGCCAAGGGAACAAATTATTGCTGGGCTTGAATAACGCTCCTGCTTTGAATGAGATCGAGAAAATCAGCGGGGTGGTGAGCGTGACTGCAATACAAGATGGTTTGCTGCGTGTGCAATACGCGGTGGGCGAAAATCCCGCAGAACGTATTGTAGAGATGGCCGTCAAGAAAAAATGGGGCTTGCATCAGATCACGCCAGACCAAACCAGTCTGGAAGAAGTATTCGTGCAACTGACCTATCAAGAAGCTACACAGTAAGGAAGAAACCATGATATTCGCCGTTGCCGGAAAAGAATTGCGCAGTATGTTCTCCTCACCCATGGGCTGGGTGATTTTGGCGTTGTTACAGCTTGTTTTCGCCCATTTTGGTTTTTTTGAAGGCGTGGATAAATACTACAAGATTATGTCAGGCATGGTGCGGCCGGAAGAGCGTCTGGGGGCGACCGAGTTCATCGGTAACAACGTGTTCAGCATGGCCTCTTTCGTCATGTTGTTCGCTGTGCCGCTATTGTCTATGCGCCTGATTAGCGAGGAACGCAAGAATCAAACCCTGACCTTCTTGTTCAGTGCGCCGCTGTCACTTACTGAAATTGTGCTGGGCAAGTTTATAGGCTTGGTCACTTTCCTTACCATTAGTATTATTTTGACTGGTGTCATGGTGAGCAGTTTGAATTTGTGGGTGACCGTGGATTTCGGCTACATCGCAGCCAATATGCTGGGGCTGTGGCTGTTGGTAGCCAGTTTCTCAGCCTTGGGAATATTTGTGTCCGGTTCAACCCAACAACCTATCGTCGCAGCAATTATCACTTTCGTCGTGCTATTCGGTCTGTTGACCATGGATTTTTATCTGGCGGGCGATCCTACCAGTGTGTTCAACAAAATCTCGCTGATGCGCCATTTTGAGCCATTCTCCCACGGCATCATTGACACTCGTGATCTGGCCTATTTCTTTTTGTTTGTGCTGACATTCCTCACTTTGACCGTGCGCCGTTTGGATGCTGATCGGTTGCGCGGATAATTATTTAAAACCATGAAAATTAACAGTAAATTACGGCTTCAAATGTTCATGCAGAACAGCATGTTTGTGGTGTTATTTTTGGCGCTGGTCGGGTTGCTCGGTTATTTGAGTTACGAGTTCCATGTGGCGAAAGACATTACCCAGAGCGCACGCAACACTTTGAGCGAAGGCAGTACCAACGTGCTCAAGCAGATGAAAGGCCAAGTAAATCTCACCGTGTTTGCGGGTGCAGATGAAGCCCGTCGCAAAGCCATTGTGGATTTCGTGTCGCGTTACCAGCGCGCCAAGCCAGATTTGCATATCACTTTCGTCAACCCCGCAGCCAATCCTAAGCAGGCGCAGGATATGGGCATTCGTGCCGACGGCGAGTTTGTGCTGGAGTACAACAAAAAGAGCAAGCATCTCTTGCCGCCTATCAATGAACAGGATATGGCCAACGTGCTAGTAGATTTATCGCGCTCGGAAGCGCGTAACGTCATGTTTTTAGAAGGTCACGGCGAGCGCAGCCTGATAGGCTTGAAAGAATATGACCTGGGAGACTTTGGTAAGGAGCTTGAAAGTCGTGGCTTCAAACTTTCCAATCCTAATTTGGTATTGGAGCCAAGTGTACCTAAGCAAGGTGCCATGCTGGTAATCGCTGGGCCACAGATTGACGTTTCCGAGGGTGAAGTCGCCAAGATTAAGATTTACGTCGCACGCGGTGGCAATCTGTTGTGGCTGTTGGAGCAAGAACCACTCCGCGGCTTACAACCTATAGCTGACCAACTAGGCTTGCAGCTTACCCCGGGCGTGGTGGTTGATCCTGCTGCAGCTCAGGCTGGGGGCGACTACAAGCTGGGTTTCTCCGCGCACTATGCCGAGCATCCTATTACCCTGCGTTTTAACCTACGCACCGTTTTCCCCATGGCGAGAGAGATTAATTCCACCGCTGGCGAGGTAGGTTTCAACATCACGCCATTGATAGACGTGGCGGCTACTGGCTGGTTGGAAACCGGCAAACTGGACGGCAAGATTGAGTTCAATGATAAGCAGGACAAAGGCGGCCCCATCAACATCGCGGTGGCGATGGAGCGTAAATTCCCAGATACTCAAGAGGGTAAAGGCAAGACCCAGCGTGTAGTAGTAGTGGGCGGCGGTGGCTTCCTCTCTAACCGTGCCTTGAGTAGCGGAGGCAATTTTGATCTGGGTGTGAACATGATCAACTGGCTGGCTGGCGACGACAAGCTCATCACCATCCAGCCCAGACCGCTCAAGGACACCAACCTGAAGATCCCTGACAATAGCCCGTTTACCAACTGGCTGGTGATACGCGGCTTTCCCGCAATCATCCTGCCATTGGGTTTACTCTTGGCGGGTCTCAGCATTTGGTTGAAGCGTCGCAAGAGATAATTTATGAAGTCACGCTGGATATTGAATGTGTTGTTGTTACTCGTCGTCGCTGGCTTGGGCGTTTATGTCTACCAGCGTCCGGCGGAGGTGGTGAAGCAAGAACAAAACTACAATGTCGCCAGCTTTGACGTGGGAAGCGTCACCCACCTGCGTATCGAAGTCCCTGCCAAAAAAGCGTTGGTGTTCGAGAAAATAAATGGCCGCTGGATGATGGTAGAACCTTACCAAGGTCGCGCCGATGAATTGTCTGTTGGTCGTGTACTTTCTGTGGTGCTGGCCACCAGCGCTGAAAAACAGCCACTCACCAATGCTGCACAATTCGGGCTGGATAACCCGAAAATGGTAGTGAAGGCAGATGACAAAGCTTTCTCCTTCGGCATGTTCAACCCTGTTGGTGGCCTACAGTTTGTTGCACATGAAAATCAAGTTTATACCCTTGATTCCAAGTATGGTGAAAGTGCCACGGTGCAGCCCTTGGAGTTCATGGACAAGCATCCATTGGCTAAGGATGAAGTGATTGCCGGCTTTGACTTTAGTGCTTTGGAACAATGGGAAGGAACGAATCTCAATGTAGACAAAACCGACGACGGCAAGTGGAAAGTCAGCGCTGCCAGCAAATACAAACCTAGTCCAAATCAAGCCGAATTGAACGACTGGTTTGTCAACTGGGCAGAATTACGCGCCGATTCGGTAGAGCCATACATGCCTAGTCGTCAGCCCAACCCTTTTGTGCTGGTCAAGCTCAAGGGTGGCAAAGTGATCAAACTGGTGAAGATGCAAGAATCTCCAGAACTGCTGTTGGTGCGTGAAGACGAGCAAAAACAATATCACTTCCAGCAAGACGTTGGGTTCACCATTCTCAATCCTCCGGCAGGCTTCAAAACCGAGTAAGTGTCGGTAGAAAGCCATGCCTGAACTGCCCGAAGTTGAAACTACGCGGCGCGGGCTGTTGCCCTTACTTAATCAGCGTGTCAGTTCAGTAACCGTCCGCAATCATGGTCTACGTTGGCCGATTCCAGTCAACCTTCCCGATTTGCTTACGGGGCAGCGTTTTATAGAACTTACCCGTCGCGCCAAATACATTCTGGTGCGCTGTGAACGCGGCACACTGATGCTGCATCTGGGCATGTCCGGCCGCTTGTCGCTACTCCCTCAATTTGAGTCCCCCGCCAAGCACGACCATCTGGATGTGTTGTTTGAAAACGGCAGCGTGATGCGTTTGCGCGACCCGCGACGCTTTGGTGCGGTGCTGTGGTTGGAGGACGATGTGATGCAGCACAAGCTGCTACAAAGTCTAGGCGTAGAACCCTTGGAATCAAGCTTTGACGGTGATTATCTCTTTGTCCATACCCGCAGCCGCAGCGCTGCCATCAAAATCGTCATCATGGATAGCCATTTAGTCGTGGGCGTGGGCAATATCTACGCCAGCGAATCCTTATTTCGCGCTGGTATCAGCCCTAAAATTCCAGCTAACAAAGTGAGCCGTGTACGTTATCAAAAATTGGCAGAAGAAATTAAAATTACCCTGACTGCCGCCATAGAAGCCGGTGGCAGTAGTTTGCGCGATTTTTTCGGTGCTGACGGCAATCCGGGGTATTTCCAGCAGGAATATTTTGTCTATGGACGTACTGGCGAGCCGTGCAAGGTGTGTGGTGGCGCGATTAAAAGTTTGAAACAGGGACAGCGCTCCACGTTTTATTGCCCCCAGTGCCAGCGCTAGGGGTTAGGTTCTAGCAGGCGCTTGCCGTGGATGATGGCGAGAATCTCAATGTGAGAGTTTCTGATTTCGTAAATCACGCGATAGCTATACACAAATCTTTCGCGGATGTTGCCATTGTTTGATTCAGGGACGATGCGTCCAATTTTGGGAAATGTACTGATAGAAACCGCAGTCGCCATGACTTTTTCAACCACAGCGCGAGCATAAAAATTCGAATCGCGGTTAATAAACTCGGCAATTGCGTCAATGTCGTCAAGCGCTTCTTTCGATCAAATAACCGTTACAGCCATTTACTCAGTCGTTGGGTAGCTTCGTCATGCGAAAAAGACTTGCCCGCTGCAATATCCGCTTGTCCTTGTCTGATTTTTTCCAGCACGTAGAGATGATATTGGATATCCTCCAAGGTGCTCTCTTCAGGCAAACGATGCAAAAGCTGTTCGGCCTGACTTTTTTGCGTAGCGACTTGATCCATAGTTAACCCCCATCTTCAGGCGCTCAGTTTAAGCTTTAGCGCAGCGTTTTCAAAGTATCCGTCAAATGCGGTGCCAGTACCTTCAACATCTGGCCAAAAATCTTGGGGTTGCCGCCGACAATGTTACCGGTCTCGAACCAGCTTTCATTGCCTTCAAAATCCCCTATCAGCCCACCGGCTTCGGTAATCAGTAGCGCTCCAGCGGCGACATCCCACTTGGAGAGACCGATCTCCCAGAAACCATCGTAGTAGCCAGCGGCGACATAAGCCAAGTCCAGTGCGGCAGCACCGGGGCGGCGGATGCCGGAAGTAGTCAGTGCCATGCCCTTAAACATGGCGAGATAGGTATCAAGATTCGAGAAATCGCGGAACGGGAACCCCGTGCCTATAATGCATTCCTGCAATCTGGTACGCTTGCTGACACGGATGCGTTTGTCGTTCAGATACGCGCCACGCCCTTTGCTGGCGGTGAAAAGGTCATTGCGTGCCGGGTCGTACACCACGGCTTGATCCAGCACGCCGCGATGCATTAGCCCGATAGAGACCGCGTATTGCGGAAACCCATGCAGGAAGTTGGTGGTGCCATCCAGCGGGTCTATCACCCACAGATATTCCGCGTTGTCGCCCTGTGCGCCGGATTCCTCGCCCAGTATGGAATGGTTGGGGTAGGCGGCGAGTATGGTTTGGATGATGGCAGCTTCGGCGGCATGATCCACCTCGCTCACATAGTCGTTGATGGTCTTTTGTTGCACATTCAGCACATCTAGGTTCTGTGCGCCACGGTTGATAATGGAACCAGCGCTGCGGGCGGCTTTGATCGCCGTGTTAAGCATGGGATGCATAGTTTTGTATTTTAAGGCTGTAAAATGGGGCGTATTCTACCCTAGGAACCCTTTTCCTGCTTTGAACAAACTAGACCAGATTCGCATCGTCCTCTGCCAAACCAGCCATCCCGGCAATATAGGCTCGGCAGCGCGTGCTATGAAGACCATGGGGTTGACTGACCTGCGGCTGGTCAATCCGCTGAAATTCCCACACATGGAAGCCGACATGATGTCCGCCGGGGCGACCGACATCCTCGAAGCCTCACAAATATGCGATTCGCTGGAACAAGCCTTGGTGGGTTGCAGCGTTGTCATTGGCCTGACTGCAAGACGGCGCGAGTTGTCGCATGAGGCTGGTTCGCCGCGCGAGGCGGCGGCGATGGCGGCGGCGGTCGAGCAACAAGTAGCTTTTGTGTTCGGCAACGAGACCAGCGGCATGTCGAACGAAGAACTCATTCGATGCCAGTATCTGGCGCACATTCCCGCCAATCCTGAATACTCGTCGCTGAATCTCGCTTCTGCCGTGCAGATTATGGCCTATGAGTGTCGCATGGCCTTGTACGGCGCACCGACAATCGCTGAACCCAAGAACCCTTACAAACGCATCAAACCCGCCACGCATGACGAGATCGAGGGTTTTTACGGGCATCTGGAGCAGGCGTTGATCGAGGTAGGCTATTTGAACCCGGCAGAACCCAAACGCCTGATGTCGCGGTTACGCAGGCTGTTTACGCGGGCTGGATTGCAGCAGGAAGAGGTGAATATTCTGCGGGGAATATTGAAGGCGGTGCTGGAGAAGTAATGTCGTTTTTTATTGTATGATGGGCAAAATTGTGGAGGAAGACGCTATGGAACGAATTACTTACGAGGCAGGAAAATGCGGCGGCAGGCCATGCATACGTGGCATGAGGATACGCGTTTCCGACATACTGGATATGCTGGCGGTGGGTGTTTCCACGGAAGAAATTCTTGCAGACTTCCCCGATTTGCAGCTTGAAGATATTCACGCCTGTTTGACCTACGCCGCCCGTTACATTGACCATCCTCGACTTGCAGCATGAAATTCTGGCTCGATGCCCAGCTGCCGCCTTCTTTGGCGGCGTGGATGGCACAACAATTCTCGGTTGAGGCGCAAGCCTTACGTGATTTGGGATTGAGAGAGGCTGCGGATATCGAGATTTTTCAAGCCGCAAAGCAACCTGGCGTTGTGATTGTGACTAAAGACCGTGATTTTGTAGAGCTCGTGCAACGCATGGGAGCGCCACCCCAGGTTTTATGGCTGACGTGCGGCAACTTGACCAACACGCACTTGCGACAGCTATTTGTTCGTACATTCCCACAAGCCTTACAACTATTGAC
Source organism: Methylophilaceae bacterium (assembly GCA_025362115.1). GTDB lineage: Bacteria > Pseudomonadota > Gammaproteobacteria > Burkholderiales > Methylophilaceae > CAILHX01. Next base: position 186 of record JANYIK010000072.1, on the reverse strand, counting down.
CGAGGGTGAGATTGTTGTGGAGATTAGCGGTTAGGGTGTGTGGTTGTAGGGTGCGGCATCCGCACCGTTATTAGGGATGAGATGGTGCGTAGGACGCACCCTACGCTTGCTTGCGACAGCTCTTTGTTCGTACATTCCCACAAGCCTTGCAGTTATTGGCTGAGGGTGAGATTGTTGTGGAGATTA
>JANYIK010000105.1 GCA_025362115.1 Methylophilaceae bacterium | reverse complement strand
TTTGTTGCGGGTGACATTCAACTCTTGGTCGCTACCACCGTTATCGAAGTCGGCGTAGATGTTCCCAATGCCAGCCTGATGGTGATCGAACACGCCGAACGTTTTGGCCTCTCGCAACTGCATCAATTAAGGGGGCGCGTCGGGCGAGGTGCGGCCAAAAGCACTTGCATCCTGCTCTACCAAAAACCGCTCTCCGAAACTGCGCGCGCCAGATTAAAAGTCATCTTTGAGAACACAGACGGCTTTGAAATCGCCCGTGCCGACCTGCAACTACGTGGTCCAGGCGAGTTTCTAGGCGTGCGTCAGAGCGGTGTGCCCATGCTCAAAATCGCCGATTTAGAGCGCGATGTGGACTTGCTGGAAGCGGCACGAAGTTGGGCGGATAAATTACTGAAAGAACAGCCAGATTTGGCTGAACGTCATTTACAGCGCTGGTTAGGCCATGCGGAAGAGTTCGTCAAGGTGTAGTTAATTTACCTCGGTGGTTTTAGTTATTAAGTGTATGTAATTAGGGCGGTTGACATTATGCGGGGGGGGGGTAGCATACTTCACGCTGTAGGTGTTAAAAAATTAGATTAAATTAAAGCTTTTTAGTCATTGGGTTAAGCGGCACATTAGATGTGTTGACTAACCATTATAAAGGGGCATCAATGCAACGCATAATCAACGTATTTTTTATCCTTATGACTGCATCAGCACTGGCAATAGCCACCCCGATTGATGATGCAAAAATTCTGTTGCAACAAGGTAAAGCTCAAGAGAGTATGGAATTGCTTGAAGGTCAACTTGATCAGATGGCGAATGATGTTGAGTTTAACTATTTGTTGGGCATTTCCTCTCTAGACGCGGGCAAGCCGGGCAAGGCGGTTTTTGCTTTTGAGCGTGTGCTGGCGCTAGACCCTGGCCATGTGCAAGCAAGGGCAGAGTTGGGACGTGCCATGATTGCCTTGGGCGAGTTTGAGGCTGCCGAGAAAGAGCTGCAACAGGTTAGGTCAAGCGATCTGCCTGCTGAAGTTTCTGCGCGTCTGGAGAGCTTGCTAGCGCTTTCCCAAAGAGCAATGGCTGAAAAAGCAAAGGGTAACGATTCTGCGGTGTCTGCTTACATAGAAACGGCGATTGGTTACGACAGCAATATCAATACCGCAACTGATGCGACTAGCGTCTTTATTCCCGCATTTGGTATTACCAGTAACCTAACGGGGCTTGCTACGCAGCAGTCCAGCGCGTTGCTTGGCTTGAATGGTGGCGCGTTTGGCATCAAAACCGTCTCCCCGGGGGTGGATGTGTTTGCTAGCTTAGATGCTCGTGGGCGCTATCATCCTAGCCAAACTGACTTTACGACTGCTGGTGTGAGTGCTGGTGCCGGAGTACGATTGACGCGTGGTGCAGACCAATACACGGTGGGAGCGACCAAGTATGTTTATTGGATTAATGTCCAGAAGAATGATGACCAAAATAGCCTATATGCTCAGTGGCAACACGAGTTATCCCGGCAAGATGAAGTGGGATTGTTTGGGCAGTATGTACGCGCTGATCATCCTATAGCGACTTCGTTAAATACCAACCTGTATTTGCTTGGCGGTACTTGGTCGCATGCTTTTGATCGGGTGGGAGATCCAACTTCACGGTTGGTTGTATTTGCTGGCGATGACAGAGAACGCAGCGATATTCCCTCAGTTGGCAGACATTTTTATGGTGCTTCGGTCAGTGGTGATTATAAGTTACGCGAAAATATCAAGCTTTTTGCCACCGCAGCCACACAATATGGCCGTTATGGCGGCCAGCAGCCTTTCTTTCTCGTCACAAGAGAGGATTGGCGTCATGATTTAAGCGCAGGGATATCATATCAGCCCGCGCAAGCATGGATGCTGACAGGGCAAGCGTCTTACCTTCGCAATAGTTCTAATATCAGTATCTACGATTTTGATCGCGGACAGGCCACCATCACGGTTCGTCGTGACTTTTTCTAAGGAGCATGCAAATGAACAAATTCATATTTTATGTACTTGCAATTTTTACCTTATTCACGACGCAAGCTGTTTTGGCGGTGCCTGCAGGTAGGATTGTTTTGGCCACGGGCGACGTGGCAATTCGTGACGTAGCGGGAAAGCAACGGACGGCTAACACGGGTATGGCGCTTGAATCTGGTGAGTCCGTGATAACGCAACAAGGCCGCACACAAATTAAGTTTAGCGATGGCGGTTTAATTAGCTTGCAACCTTCCACAGAATTCAAAGTGGAAAGCTACCAATTTGAAAAAGATAACAGGGAAGTAGATGATGCTTCGTTTAATCTCATCAAAGGCGGATTAAGAGCACTAACAGGATTGGTGGGGAAAGCACGTCGAGAAGCTTATCAGATGAAAAATCCAACCTCGACTATTGGTATCCGTGGTACCGAGTTTCAGGCGTTGATGTGTTCTGCAAGTTGCAAAGAGCCTGATGGCCTGTATGTGCATACTGGTGAAGGTAGGATTGTGGTCAAGAATGCCGTAGGAGAGATTGATGTTATAGCAGGCCAAAGCGCCTATGTTGCATCAGCAAATGATGCACCTCAACACACTTCAAGTACGCCAGTAATCACAGCAGAGGAATCTAAAAAGGAACAAATTTCAGGTGTTGGTGATAATTCGCAGTTTCGGTCGGGTGATATTCTGGGTGTGCCTTCTCTGGGAACGTTGACAACCTTGAGTAGTGCCGGTTTGGCAATTGCTGGAAGTGGGTCTTTGACTGCTAATGGAAAAGTTTTTTCTGGGAGTGGCGCGGTTGCAGGTGCAGCAACTAACAGCAGCTCAGCTACAGTGGGTGTCTATATAAGCGGTAATCAAATCACCGCTGCTACAGTCAGCTTTAACAACCAGCTCGTGACAGTGATTCCAGCATCAGTTCAAGGTGCGGCCGCTGATGGTGGTCTTTATTGGGGGCGGTGGACGAATACCACGTTTAATGTCTATGCGGGGCTAAATACCGCAATCTATAAAGAAAACGTGGCGTTGGACGCTAACAGCAGTATTCACTACTTGCTCGGTACGTCCGTGCCAACCGTTCCTGGTACCGGAACTGCCACATACAGCTTTATCGGCGGTACTGCTTCTACTGACGCAACTGGAATGGTGGGGTCCGGAATCACAGCGGGAACATTAACAGCGAACTTTTCAGGTTACTCTGTTGGAGCTAACCTAACTGTGAATCATGGTGGTGTCTATAATCTGAGCGCCACCATGCCCATGTCATCGAATCCTGCAAATTTCTCCACCTCGAATCCTGGTGGTTTTGCGAGCACTACTGGCGCAGGAAGTTACAGCGCAAATGTGAGTGGTTTCTTTGCTGGAACTAATGCGCCCACTGCGCCAACTCGTGCTGGCGTGTCTTATGAAATAAAGGCTCCAACATCGATAGTTGGTGTTGGTGCTTTCGGTTGTAGTTCTGGTTGTTAGTAAGGGTGGAAAGGTTGGGTTGTTACATTGGCGCGATGTGGACTTGCTGGTCAAAAAAGCTCAGATGCTACCGCATCCCGCCCACTCAACCAGCGTTATTCAAAATTGCACTTCATTACTGAATTCGTCAATTGCCTTAAGCCTAAGCGATTTGGATAACCTGATTTAACCGCCCACAAACATCTTCAAACAGCCCATCTGTCAATCGTTTCAAGGGATGTGGCGTAGCTTTCCGTACGCGCCAGTCAAATGATTTAGGCTGGTGGCACAGCACATAGCTGGTTTTGCTTTTGGTCTGCCCCACTGCCACGGCAAACGGGTTGTCGGCATTGTAGGCGGCGGTGGTCATGGGCAGGCCGATGACCAGAGAGGTTTTTTCGTTGAAAACCTGTGGTGACAGCACCAAAAACGGATGCACGTCGCGCATCTCGTTACCGGCCTGCGGGTTGCAGTCTATCCAGATGATGTCTTGCCGGTTGGGCACCCAAGTGCGGCTCACCATTTTTCCGCGCCCAGCGGTTGGGCGACCATCACTTCGCCACCGTGACGCTCTACGTCATACTGCGCTAGGCGTTGCTCTAGCGTGGGCGCTGGCGGTGCTTCCGGCGTGATAATGACGCGCCCATCCTCCACCGCAACACGCACGCGCTGATCCACCTTAAGGTTGGCGGCCTTGGCCACAGCCACGGGCAGGCGCACGCCCAAGTTGTTACCCCATTTTTTGATGTCGAGTGTTGCGACAGACATGGCTTTCTCCTTATGTATAGACGGAGTTTATACGCGGGCTTGTTTAAGGTCAATGAAGCGTTGATATGCCTATGGCATAATCGCCAGCGTGAAAACGCGTTCCCTTCATTGTTTTTCAAAAAAGAACTGGTTGCCCAAACCAGTGGCTAGTGGCGCTTACCGGCATTGGCTGGTAGATGCTGGCTCACTGACGGCGAGATTGCAGACTAGTTGTGAGCAGTTCTCGGTAAGCCGGGTCGGCGTGAATTGGGGAAGCCCGCAGCGCGACGAAACCTTGTTGCTGGGGATGCGACCCCATGAACGGGCGCTGCTGCGTGAAGTAACCCTTAATTGCGATGGTAGACCTGTGGTGTTTGCTCATAGCGTGTTGCCGCGCCGTAGCTTGCGTGGGGCGTGGCATGGGCTGGGGCGGCTCGGGAACAAACCTCTGGGTGCGGCATTATTTGCTAATCCCGCCGTGGGGCGTACCCCATTGAGCTTTCGCAAGCTGCTGCCGCGCAATGCTTTGTATCAACGTGCTACTGCGGTGTTGGATTGTCGGCCCCCGTATCTTTGGGCGCGGCGCTCGGTGTTTATGTTAAAGGGTGCGGCTATTATGGTGACCGAAGTGTTTTTACCCGGCGTGTTGGCGTTGCCGCAATGAAAAACCGCATGCGCCTCTATGCCAGCCTGATGCGGCTGGATAAACCTATCGGTATTTTGCTGTTGCTATGGCCGACTTTGTGGGCGTTATGGATTGCAAGTGGCGGCAAGCCGCAGCCACTGGTGTTGATGGTATTTGTGCTAGGCACAGTGCTGATGCGCTCGGCGGGTTGTGTGATAAACGATATTGCTGACCGCAATTTTGATAAGCATGTGCAGCGCACTCAGCATCGGCCTGTCACTGCCGGATTCGTGAGCGTAAGAGAGGCGTTGTTATTGGCCGCTAGCTTAAGTTTGCTGGCGTTTTTGCTGGTGTTGCAACTGAATCGGCTGACGATATTGCTATCGCTCCCCGCCTTGTTTTTAGCCACAAGCTATCCGTTTACCAAGCGTTTTTTTGCCATTCCCCAGGCTTATTTGGGTATCGCTTTTGGTTTTGGCATCCCTATGGCTTTTGCTGCCGAGACCGGAGCCGTGCCAGCCTTAGCTTGGTGGATGCTGCTTGCTAACGTGTGCTGGGCGCTGGCTTATGACACGGAGTACGCGATGGTGGACAGGGATGATGACATCAAGATTGGCATTAAGTCCTCAGCCTTGTTTTTTGGTGAATACGACGTGGCCGCAATTATATTTTGCTACCTCGCCATGCTGG
>JANYIK010000060.1 GCA_025362115.1 Methylophilaceae bacterium | reverse complement strand
GGGATGATGCTCACCGTGGCATCGGCGAATTCAGGCGCGACCGAGAACACGGCGGCGTAATCCAGACTGCCCAGATAGTGCAGCACCAGGCCTATGCCCAACAGAAAACCAAAGTCGCCCACACGGTTGACGAGGAAAGCTTTCATATTGGCAAAAACCGCAGTGGGGCGCGTGTACCAGAAACCAATCAACAGGTAAGACACTAACCCTACGGCTTCCCAGCCAAAAAACAACTGCATGAAATTATTGGCCATCACCAGCATCAGCATGGAGAAGGTGAACAGCGAGATGTAGCTGAAAAAACGGCTATAGCCGGGGTCTTCCGCCATATAACCTATGGTATAGATATGCACCATGAGCGAGACAAAGGTCACCACCACCATCATCATCGCGGATAAAGAATCTATTAAAAAACCCACTTCAAAACTGGTATCACCGCTAGTCAACCACGTGTACACCGCGCCATTGAAAGTACGACCTGCCAGCACGTCTTGCAACACGCACACCGACAAAGCAAATGCCCCCGCCACTCCCAGCACCGTGATCCAGTGCGCGGCGGCACGCGGCAGCTTGCGGCCAAACAACCCCACCACTACAGCCGCGAACAAAGGCAGGAGCGGGGTTGCTAAATATACGGTTTGCATATTGGTCATCAAGCGCTAACCCTTAAGGGAATCCAAATCGTCTACGTTAATCGTATTCAAACTACGGAACAGCACCACCAGAATCGCCAAGCCTATGGCGGATTCTGCGGCGGCAACCGTCAAGATAAAAAACACGAACACCTGCCCCGCGATGTCATTCAAATAGTAGGAGAAGGCGATGAAGTTCATGTTTACCGCCAGCAACATCAGTTCTATCGCCATCAGCAAAATAATCACGTTTTTGCGGTTGAGGAATATGCCCACCACGCTGATAGCGAACAACAGCGAACCCAAAATCAAATAGTGCGATAACCCGACGTGCATCATGACGGCTCTCCTTCTGCCGGTGCCGGCTCAGGCGGCTCTTTGAAAGACTCCATCTTGACCACCTTCAAACGATCCGCGCGCTTCACTTTCACCTGCTCAGCAGGGTCGTTATACTTATTACCCTTGCGACGGCGCATGGTCAGCGCAATCGCCGCCACTATCGCCACCAATAACACCACAGAGGCCAATTCAAAGGGATACAAGTATTGGGTATAAAGCACGCGCCCTAATTCTGCCGTATTACTGTAATCCGCCCCGTGTTGTGCTGGTTCTGCGGCACCACCAAAGTGGCGCACTCCCAACACCATCGCCATTTCCACAGCCATCAGCACGCCGATAAATGCCGCAAGAGGAAAGTAATCCCAAAATCCTTCGCGCAACTTGTCCAGATTGATGTCCAGCATCATCACCACGAACAGGAACAACACCATCACTGCGCCGACGTAGACTAAAACAAGAGTAATCGCGAGGAACTCAGCTTGCAGCAGTAACCAGATGCCGGCCGCTGTGAAAAATGCCAGCACCAAGAACAGCGCGGCTTGTACCGGATTACGCGTAGTAATCACGCGCAGACCGGCGTACAGCATGATGGCTGCCAAAAAGTAGAAAACGTAGTCTTGAAAAATCATTATTTTTTGAGAAGGGAGAAGGGTAAAGGGGGAAAGGTAAAACCCACACTTTCCCGTTTTTTACTCTCCCCTCTTCGCTCTTCCCTCTTCCCTGAGTTCATCTATATTGTGCATCAGCGGCTCTGTCCGCCGCTATCTGCGCCTCATACTTATCGCCCATCGCCAGCAGCATGGGTTTGGTGTACAACAAATCGCCTTTTTTCTCGCCGTGGTACTCCAAAATCCGCGTTTCCACGATGGAATCCACCGGACAGGATTCTTCGCACATGCCGCAAAAAATGCACTTGGTGAGGTCTATGTCATAGCGTGTGGTGCGGCGAGTGTTGTCTTCACGCTGTTCGGACTCAATAGTAATCGCCAGCGCCGGACACACCGCCTCGCACAGTTTGCAGGCGATGCAACGTTCCTCGCCATTGGGATAACGGCGTAACGCGTGCAATCCACGGAAACGTCCCGATTGTGGGGTTTTTTCTTCGGGGAACTGGATGGTGATTTTGCGCGCGAAGAAATAACGCCCGGTCAGCATCATGCCTTTCAGCAGTTCCAGCAGCATCAGGCTTTGTAACACTTCTTTGATTCGGGTCAACATGGCCATCTCCTAGTGAAAAAGGTAAGCCAACGGGGTTTGCATAAAAGCTCCGACCACGATAATCCACACCAAGGTGATGGGGATAAACACCTTCCAGCCCAGGCGCATGATTTGGTCATAGCGGTAACGGGGAAAGGTGGCACGGAACCACAAGAAAAAGAACAACATGAAGCCAATCTTTGCCAGCAACCATAAGAAACTATCTGGCAGAAACGTTACTGGAGATAACCAACCACCGAGGAACATAGTGGCAGCCAGTGTGGCTACCAATATCATATTGGCGTATTCAGCCAAGAAAAAGATGGCGAAAGACATGCCGGAATATTCCACATGGAAACCGGCGACAATTTCCGATTCGCCCTCGGCCACGTCAAACGGTGCACGGTTGGTTTCGGCCACACCGGAGATGAAATACACCACGAACAGTGGGAACAGCGGCAACCAATACCAGTGAAACAAGCCTCCTGCCTGCGCTTGCACGATTTTCACCAAGTTCAGACTGTTGGCACACATCAACACCCCCACCAACGCAAAACCCATGGCAATTTCGTAAGACACAATCTGGGCAGCAGAGCGCATCGCCCCCAAAAATGCGTATTTGGAGTTAGATGCCCAGCCCGCCACAATCACGCCATACACGCCCATGGAGGTCACCGCCATGATATAGAGCAAGCTGGCATCCACATTGGCCAAGACTAAATTGGGATCAAACGGCACCACCGCCCAAGCCGCCAATGCGGGAGCGATAGATAGCATGGGTGCAACCAAAAACAAAGATTTGTTGGAAGCCGTGGGGATGATGACTTCTTTCATCAACAGCTTGAGCGCGTCGGCAATCGGTTGCAGCAGACCGAAATAACCCACACGGTTGGGTCCCATCCGCACTTGCATATAGCCAATGATCTTGCGCTCGGCGTAGGTAAGATAGGCCACACACACCATCACCGGCAACACGATGGCGATAATCTTGAGCATCGTCCACACCAAAGGCCAAACGCTGCCCAGCATGCCTTGCGCGAGGCTCATCAAGCTGTGCGTTGAGCCATCCATTAGCGCGCCGCCTCCAACTTTATTTCACCGAACAAATCACCCAAGGCCACTGACTCTTTAAGGGCGGCGGGCAGACGCACGCAACCAACTGGCACGCGATCATCTTGCGACACTTTGAAGTGACTGCTGCCGTTACCTTGGCTTAACTTGACCTCGGCACCCGCACTCAAACCCAGTTTTTTCAATTGCTCGCCATGCATAGCGGCGCTCAACACCCCTCCATGCTTGGTTTTTTGCAAAGGCACAGCACGACGCACGATGGCATCTGATTGATACAAAAGGATTTCTCCCACACGCTGTAAAGCACTACCAGACGCGGCTTGCAGGTTGATGGGGGGCAATTCGCTCAGCTGATTATTCAGACAATTCGCGGCGTCTTTGCCGTTCAACATCTCGCGGCTAACCTGCTCCGAACTATCGAAATCAAAACCGGAAACACCCAGTAAATTCCCAAGCACTCGCAACACCTTCCAAGCCGGACGACATTCACCAAGCGGTTTCACTGCTGCGGCAAAAGCCTGCACACGACCTTCCATGCTCATGAAAGTGCCGGAGGTTTCGCTAAACGGCGCAATAGGCAACAGCACGTCGGCATCACGCAAAGCCTCGGATTTGAATGCGGTAAGCGCCACCACGCATTCTGCTTTGGCCATCGCGGCAGTGGCCAGATGCGCGTTGTGACAATCCAGTTCTGGTTCCACATTGACCAGCAGATAGGCTTTGCGAGTTTCTTCCAACATGGTTCGCGCATTCAGCGCATCAGCTTCCGGCAACACATCAGCCAGATTGGCACCCACGCTATTGGCGGCTTCAGATAACACGCCAAAGCTAGCACCGCTCAAGGTGGCAATAGTTTGTGCAAGGCTATAAATCTCGGCATAACGCGGATGGTGTTGCGCCATATTGCCCAAGAACACGCCTGCACGTGGCTCTAGTACACATACGCGCTGACCGAATCCGGCCAAGCTTTCGGCAATTTTTTGAGCGCTTGCGGTGGGTTTTATTTTGCTCAAATCGAGCGCATCTGGCAGCTTACGTGTAATTTTCGGCAAGTCTACCAATGCTTTCAGGACTTGTGCCAACAAGCTTACCAACTCGCTAGGTACCTCTATCAGCTTGTTAGCGATTGGCATCAAGGGGTCGTCATCCAGCGCGTTAATCAGTGAAACTTCAGCACCATTTTTCACGGCGTGACGCAAGCGATGCGTAAGTAGCGGATGCTCGTTACGCAAATTACTACCCACCACCAGCACCCGCTCAATCTCAGCAAAATCGGCGATGGTACAACCCAACCAAGGCGTACCAAGATGCTTGCCGTCCAGCGTAAAATCCACTTGGCGCAGACGATGATCTACATTGCCACAGTTCAATCCCTGCGCTAGCTTTTTAGCCAAGTAGCCTTCTTCCATGGTGCTTTGCGGCGACACCAACACCCCCAACTCTTGCGAATTATTGCTAACAACCGCTTTGATGCGGCTAGCGGCGAATTCCAGCGCAGTCTGCCAGTCAGTCTCGACCCAGTTGCCGTGATCTTTAATCATGGGCTTGGTCAAGCGTTCTGGGCTAGAAAGCGCCTCGTAGGAAAAACGGTCGCGATCAGAAATCCAGCATTCGTTCACGCCTTCTTCTTCACGCGGCAACACACGCATAACCTTGTTGTCTTTGATGTGATACTCAATCGGCGAACCCAAGCCGTCGTGCGGCGCAATGCCTTGCCTGCGGGTCAATTCCCAAGTGCGAGCGGAGTAACGGAAGGGCTTGCTAGTGAGCGCGCCTACTGGGCACAGATCAATAATGTTACCGGACAACTCGGAATCCACACTCTTGTCTACATAGGCGGTAATTTCGGCATGTTCGCCACGCCCCACCATGCCCAACTCCATCATGCCACCAACTTCCTTCAAGAAGCGCACACAGCGCGTACATTGGATGCAGCGCGTCATGTCGGTGGAAATCAGTGAGCCGATATTTTTGTTCAACACTACGCGTTTTTCTTCAGTATAACGCGACGCACCGCCGCCGTAGCCCACGGCGATGTCTTGCAGTTCGCACTCGCCACCTTGGTCGCAAATCGGGCAATCCAAGGGGTGGTTGATGAGCAAAAATTCCATCACGCTCTTTTGCGCTTTAACCGCAAATTCGGAGCGAGTGAAAATTTTCATGCCATCGGTAACGGGCGTGGCGCAAGCAGGTAGCGGTTTACCAAATTTTTCTATCTGCACCAAACACATACGACAGTTGGCGGCGACGGTGAGCTTTTTGTGATAGCAGAAACGCGGAATAGGAATACCCTCGCGGTCGGCCACCTCGATGATGGTTGTACCCGCCTTGGCTTCAATCTCTTTACCGTCAATTTCAATTTTTAGCATATTGATCAGGCCTTTAACATGCTACGACCATGCTCGATGTAGTACTCAAATTCTGGGCGGAAATGCTTGATGAAGCTTAACACCGGAGTCGCCGCCGCATCGCCCAAAGCGCAAATAGTGCGTCCAGAGATGTTATTACTGACATCTGTCAACAAATCTAAATCTTCCATACGCCCTTTACCCTCGGCAATGCGACGCACCACGCGCCACAACCAGCCGGTACCTTCGCGGCACGGCGTGCATTGACCGCAAGATTCCTCGTAATAAAAATAGGAGAGTCTATCCAGCGTTTTGACCATGTCAGTGGTTTCATCCATGACAATCACCGAACCCGCACCCAGCATAGAGCCACCCACCTTGACGATGGAGTCATAGTCCATGGTGCATTGCATCATGATGTCGGCTGGCACCACCGGGACGGACGATCCGCCAGGAATCACCGCCTTCAATTTGCGACCCTTCCACACTCCCCCAGCGAGCGCTAACAACTCAGGAAAAGGCATACCCATATTGACTTCGACGTTGCATGGCTTTTCTACGTGACCAGAAATGGAGAACAATTTTGTGCCGCCGGAATTGGCTACGCCCAAGTCTAAAAAGTTTTGTCCGCCGTGCTGCAAAATATACGGCACAGAAGCAAAAGTCTCGGTGTTGTTGATGGTGCTGGGCTTGCCAAACACGCCGTAGGTGGCAGGGAAGGGTGGCTTAAAACGCGGCTGGCCTTTTTTACCTTCGATGGACTCAATCAGCGCGGTTTCTTCGCCACAGATGTAAGCGCCATAGCCGTGGTGAGCGTAGAGATTGAAAGTGAAATCCGTGCCTAGAATATTGTCACCCAATAAGCCAGCGACACGGGCTTCATCCAGCGCGCGTTCAAAAATCTCGTACTCCGCCCAGATTTCGCCGTGGATGTAATTGTAAGCAGTCTTCACTCCCATGGTGTAAGCACCAATCGCCATGCCTTCGATGATTTGATGCGGGTTGTAGCGCAGAATGTCACGGTCTTTGAAGGTACCAGGTTCGCCTTCATCCGAGTTGCATACCAGATATTTCTCACCATCGTAATTACGTGGCATGAAAGTCCATTTAAGGCCTGTGGGAAACCCCGCACCACCGCGTCCGCGCAAACCAGAGAGCTTGATTTCCGCAATGATTTCTGCTGCTGGGATTTTCTCGGTGATGATGCGTTTGAGCACCTCGTAACCACCCACGCTGCGATAGGTTTTTAGCGAGGCAGGATTGGGCAAACCTACCGTTCTGAAACAGACCTGATTGAACGAGCCGCTCAATTCAACTCCTCCAGCATCACATCCACTTTCTCAGGAGTCAGAAATTCACGCATTTCATGGTTGTTAATCAATAACAGCGGCGCTCCGCCACAAGCTCCCATGCATTCGCCCTCACGCAGGGTAAATTTTCCGTCCGCCGTGGTTTCGCCGCAATGCACACCCAGCTTGTGTTCCAGATGCTCCACGATGCCCTCGGCATCGCGCAACATGCAGGAAATATTGGTGCATACGGTGAGCTTGTATTTGCCCACGGCTTCTAGTTCATACATATTGTAAAAGCTAGCGACTTCCAGCGCCGCAATGTCAGGGATACCCAGATATGCCGCCACGTCAGCGATCGCTTCCTTCGACAGCCAGCCGTGCTCCACCTGCGCGATACGCAGCGCCGACATCACCGCGGCTCGGCGCTGGTCAGCCGGATATTTGCTGAGTTCGCGGTCGATCTTTGCTATGGCTTGTTTTGACAACATCAGCGGTCAATCTCCCCAAAAACAATATCTTGCGTACCTATGATAGCCACCAAATCGGCAATCATGTGGCCGCGCGTCATTTCGTCCAGTGCCGCTAAATGCGGAAAGCCAGGCGCACGGATTTTTAGACGATAGGGCTTATTCGCGCCGTCCGACACCAAATAAATACCGAACTCACCTTTTGGATGTTCAATAGCGGCATAAGCCTCGCCTTCCGGCACATGAAAACCTTCGGTGAACAGCTTAAAGTGGTGTATCAGCGCCTCCATGTCGTGTTTCATGGTCTCACGCGAGGGCGGCGCGACCTTGGTGTTATCGCTAATCACCGGCCCCGGATTGGCGCGTAGCCAAGTAATACACTGCTGGATGATGCGGTTGGATTCACGGAATTCTTGCATACGCACCAAATAACGGTCGTAGCAATCGCCGTTGGTGCCAAGCGGAATGTCAAAATCCATGCGGTCATACACTTCATACGGCTGCTTTTTACGCAAATCCCATGCGATACCAGAGCCGCGCAACATAGGGCCAGTCATACCCAGCGCCAATGCCCGTTCTGGCGTGACGACACCGATGCCGACAGTGCGCTGTTTCCAGATGCGGTTGTCGGTAAGCAGGGTTTCGTATTCATCCACATAGCCTGGAAACCGCTTAACGAAATCTTCAATAAAATCCAGCACCGAACCTTGACGATTCTCGTTCAAACGCCCGATTTCTTTGGCATTTTGGCTTTTGGAGGGCAGATACTGCGGCATCCGGTCGGGCAAATCGCGGTACACGCCGCCGGGGCGGTAATAGGCAGCATGCATACGTGCGCCGGAAACTGCCTCGTATACATCAAACAAGTCCTCACGCTCCCTGAACGCATACAGAAACACCGACATCGCACCCACGTCCAGCGCGTGCGCACCCAGCCACAGCAAGTGATTGAGGATACGGGTAATTTCGTCGAACATGACGCGGATGTACTGGGCGCGAATCGGCACTTCTATGCCCATCAGCTTTTCAATCGCCATCACGTAAGCGTGTTCGTTGGCCATCATGGACACGTAGTCCAGTCTATCCATATACGGCAAGGCTTGCAGGAAGGTACGGTGTTCGGCCAGTTTTTCTGTAGCGCGATGCAGCAAGCCGATATGCGGGTCAGCGCGTTCGATGACTTCGCCATCCAGCTCCAGCACCAAACGCAACACGCCGTGCGCGGCAGGATGCTGCGGACCAAAATTCATCGTGTAATTACGAATCTCAGCCATATGCAACACTCTTGATTAGAACGTCATTCCAGCGAAAGCTGGAATCCATGCGAACTGAAAAACTGGATTCCAGCTTTCGCTGGAATGACGGATGCATGTTTAGCGTTTTAGCCACGATGCGCCCCTTCGTCACGAATGATTCTCGGCACGTTGTTACGCATTTCTATTGAAACTGGCTGGTAAATCACGCGCTTTTGTTCTGGGTCGTAACGCATTTCAACATTACCGATGACAGGAAAATCTTTCCTGAACGGATGGCCGACAAAACCGTAATCGGTCAAAATCCGGCGTAAATCGGGGTGATTTTCAAACATGATGCCAAACAGGTCAAATGCCTCGCGCTCAAACCAATTGGCGGCTGGCCATACCTCCACCATCGTCGCCAACACCGGGAACTCATCATCCTCCACAAACGCTTTGACGCGGATGCGCTGATTCAGCGTCACCGACAACAGGTGATACACCACCGCATAACGGCGGCCTTGCCACGCGCCCTCTTTGTAATCGCTGTAATCCAAGCCGCACAGATCTATCAACTGCTCAAATTGCAGCCCTGTGCCGTCACGCAATGTTTTGCATACGCTCACACAATCGGCGGCATTGATTTCCAGCGTCAATTCACCCACGTGCTGAGACATTTTCAGCACTTTTTCGCCCACCGCTTGGCTGGCGATATTTTGTAGGTCATCGAGGCGGCTCATTATCTGGCTATGGTATTGGTACGTTTAATTTTGTTTTGTAGTTGGATAATGCCATACATCAAGGCTTCCGCCGTCGGTGGGCATCCGGGCACATAGACATCCACCGGCACGATGCGGTCGCAACCGCGCACTACCGAATATGAATAATGGTAGTAGCCGCCGCCGTTAGCACAGCTCCCCATCGAGATTACCCAACGCGGCTCGGCCATCTGGTCGTAAACCTTACGCAATGCGGGTGCCATTTTATTGATCAATGTACCTGCCACGATCATCACATCCGACTGGCGCGGGCTGGGACGGAACACGATACCAAAACGGTCAAGGTCGTAGCGCGAAGCACCAGCGTGCATCATTTCCACCGCGCAGCACGCCAAACCAAACGTCATCGGCCACATCGAGCCAGTGCGCGTGTAGTTAATCACGGTATCGAGCGTGGTGGTAACAAAGCCTTTTTCTAAAACACCC
>JANYIK010000201.1 GCA_025362115.1 Methylophilaceae bacterium | reverse complement strand
TGTGGATAAATTACAAAGATATTATGGATATTGCGCTGGCGCATGGTTTGGCCGCTTGTACGTCTTTCCCCATACAGAATTTTGAGGGCAAAGCAGTCAGACCATCATAGTGTGCTAGATAATGTAGCCTCTCCTCACTGCGTCTACGCTCTAACACCACACCGGCCAAGTGTGCTGCCGATGATAAGCAAGCATTTTCATCCTTAGTCATGTAATGTGACTGCGGGTGGTATACAGCAAAAGTCCCCATCGCTTTACCCTCAAAATTCTGTATGGGGAAAGACGTACAAGCGGCCAAACCATGCGCCAGCGCAATATCCATAATATCTTTGTAATTTATCCACAACGGGTCACTCTTGATGTCTGCTGAGGTAACGGGTTGGTTGGTAGACACCGCAGTGCCACAAGAACCTACTCCCTGCTCCGCCGGGATACGATAGATGGCTTGACTGTAAGCTGCCGGCAAATTGGGCGCAGAAGCCATTTGTAGCCACTTGCCCCCCTCTTCCAAAGTCATGATCGAACTTTTACAGCCTGGAATATGCCTTTCCAACATCACGTTGATGGCTTTGAGTACGCTTTCGTAGGGGTGTTGCCGTGCCAATTTTGACAACACCTCGTTGTAATCGGTGAGGCGCGCTTCTGAGATTTTGCGTATTGTTACCTCAACACCAAGCTCATCCACCAAACCTTTATTCTCAAAATGCAAGCAATGTGCATCACTCAAGGAGCGCCCGGATTTTCTTGCCAAAGAAAAAGAAGCCACTACAAACAACACCATGAGCAGAGACATGATGTGATAGTTCGTCTGCGGTTGAGTCAATAACCAGAAGGTTGGAGGTAACGCTAATGGCAGGCAAAACGCAATATAGGCTTTCATCCAAGATGAAAGCGACTGGGATGCCCCTGCCATAATGCCTCCAACAGCAAACATCACTAACAATTGCCCAGAGAGAGAGGCCACGCCCATCAAGTTATAACCCGCCCATCCCCACACCACACCAGCTACCCCAGCGCCAAAAACAAAACTGTTATTCCACCACCGCATGTCTTCAGCCGGAATCGGTTCGTGCTTACGGAAGGCGAACATCAATAATAGGCGCGCCAGCATCACAACAATATGCAAAGTCGCCCATGTCGCCAAGAAATGCGTAGAGGCTTCCTGCTTCAAACCAATGATCACCGCTACTAAAGCTCCCGCACTGGCAGCTTGGCTGACGGGTAATTGGGTATAGAGATGTCGTATCAGTTCAGCATCAATACGGGTTTGCAAGGAGGTGCTCATAGGGCTACAAGAAGTAAGCTACAGATCATTTAAGAGTACATTGAACCAGACTTAAGTGGCTGCCGCAATAGGAATTTCCACCCTGGCTTCAAGGCCGCCCTCAGGCCGGTTTTGCAACTTCAGCTCGCCGCCATGCAAACGCGCCACACGCGCCGCAATCGCTAAACCCAGCCCTGCACCACCACGGTTGCCGCGAGCAATATCCAAGCGCTCAAAAGGCTGCAGCAAACGTTCAGTATCCGCCTGCGGCATACCGGGGCCTTGATCAATGACACTAATTTCCAGATGGTTTTCTCGTTGTCGCGCACGGATTTTGACTTCTCCGCCAGCGTAGTGAAAAGCGTTGTCTATGAGGTTGCTGAGCAAGCGCTGTATGGCGAGCGGCCTGAGCTTGATGTCCGGCACATTTTCCAATAGCAAAGGTAAGCGTTTGCCCTGGCGCGCGTAACGACTGGCTATGTCGCGTAGCAGCGCATGGATATTGACATTAACTTCCGCCTCGCCTTCCGCGCCACGCACAAAATCCAAAAATTGACCAATGATGGCATCCATATCACTGATGTCTTGCACCATGCCTGCTTTCAAATCAGTCAGCGTGTTTTTTTCCGGCAACATTTCTACCGCTAGCCGTAAGCGTGCCAGCGGTGTGCGCAAATCGTGCGAAACACCGCCCAACAACAAATGACGATCAGATTCAGTACGCGCCAGCGCCTCCATCATTTCATTAAAGGCATGAATGACACGCGTGAATTCTTCGGCTCCCGCCTCTGGCAAATTCTGGCTCAGTTGCCCGCGCCCAATCGCGTCCGCCGCTTGCGCCAGCACATTGAGCGGACGATTGATCCTGAGCATGATGAACCACGCGCCGAATAAAGATAGCGCAATCACCAATGCGCCCCAACCCAACCATTCCCAAGGAATAAAATGCCGTGTTTGCACGTTGGGAATCACCGCCCAATACTCGTCACCAAACAGGGAGAAACTTACCCACACACCATTCAGCCCCAGGTGATTGACTGCCATTACCGTATTGACCCCTAATTGCGTCCGCACCTTGGCCGCAATACTCTGAATCAATGGTTCATTGGGTAAGGGTTCAATTTCTTCAAAGAAATCTATGGGATAGACACGTATGCCCTCGCTCTGATTCATCTCTTGCAGCAACAACAAGCGTCTGTCATTACGCGCAGCAAGCAACGCGGCACGGGTCAGCTTGACGGTACTGACAATCTGTAATGCCCCGGCACTGGAGCGCTGCTCTAGTTCAAATCGCTCAAACAGGCGCAGTGCCGCATACTGCCCGCCCACCAGTAACACCAAAATCAACAACACGATGCGGGCTTGCAGGGTGCGCGGCGTGAGTTGACGCGCAATCAACTTCATGAGGCACTTCCATCTGGCATAAATACGTAACCAAAGCCCCATACAGTTTGAATATGCTGCGGAGCGGCAGGGTCGGTTTCTATCAATTTACGCAAGCGCGAAATCTGCACGTCTATACTGCGGTCATATACTTCCAGTTCACGTCCGCGCGCCAACTCCATCAACTTGTCGCGAGACAAGGGTTGACGTGGGTTGCGTGCCAACACTTGCAATAGGGAAAATTCACCACTGGTCAGAGGTATGGGCACATCATTTTTAGATAGTCGCCGCAGACCCACATCAAACTTGAATTCGCCAAACACAATCACCCCCTCATCACGGGCTGCTATTGCTGGCACGACATCACGACGCCGCAGCACGGCGTTGATGCGTGCCAACAACTCGCGCGGATTGAATGGTTTGCTCAAGTAGTCATCTGCGCCCATTTCCAAGCCGACGATTCTGTCCACTTCGTCACCTTTAGCAGTAAGCATGATGATGGGCATATTTTCACCGGTGGCACGCAAACGCCGACAAATGGCCAAACCATCCTCAGCAGGTAACATCAAATCCAGCACTATCAGATCAAAGCGCTCACGCGCCAACAGCTTATCCATCGCCGCACCATCCGCCGCTGCCTGCACCGTGTATTCTTGCTCGCCGAGATAGCGCACCAGCAAATCGCGCAATCGCGCATCGTCATCCACTACTAATATGCGTTTATTGATCATATGAGCATTATGACGCTGCTCACGCCTCTATTTCCGCACTTCATCCGTAATTGTTACAAATTCTTACAATTTAGTAGGCTACAGACATATCTTGTTTACATAGTGGCTTTAATCTACGCTCACCTTGACTCCACAAGGAACCTCTCCTTAAGAGGCGGTTGTAATCTCCAAAGTAATAGACTAGATGCCGCAAAACACAGTTTGGGTGTGTTTTGCGGCGTTTCTCCTTCCCTAACACGCTATTTTGAGCACAGGAGTTTCGCAACCGTGACTTTCGTCTTAATATAAGCACATGAGACTCAAACTCTTTTTCACTGTGATGAACGTTTTGCTAGGCGTTTTACTAACGCTCTCAGCGCCAGCATTCGCTGGTGGCTCTGTGCCTCCGCCGGGGCTAGAGGAAAGCATAGGCTCAGATGAACGCGAGCGTATGCACCGTGAATTAGATGGCTATTCCAACAAGGCCTATCCCGACCGCGAGCGCGTAGAAGAGCGCCGTCAAAAAATGCGCGGCAACATGAAACAGCTAGACCAAAATGGCGACGGCCTCATCTCCCGCGAAGAAGCCGAGCAACGTATGCCAGGGCTGGCTAGGCATTTTGATGAGGTAGATACTGATAACGACGGCACGCTCAGCCACGAAGAAATCGAAACGGCGCAATCAAAAATGCGTGAAATGCGCGACCAATACGCCAAACGCGCAGCCGAACTAGAGGCTGTCGTCCCGCCGCCGAAAAAAACCTCCAAACGCAAGAAAGTGCCGCCGCCGGTTGACGTAGAACCAGAAATTCTCGAACCGCTCTAGAGCACTCTAGTCCTGCCCCCATTTCAGCCACACCCGTAAACGCCTGAAACTCTCGGCATCGACACTATCCGGCAACACCAGCACATTGAATGACCAGCGCCTGTTAGGCACCTTCAGGTTTAGTACAGTTAAATAAGGCAACACCAAGCTGCTACTCAACACCTTGGTCTCTAGCCATTCTTCTTGTTGCTGCACAAATAACTCGCCTTTCACGTTCATTTTCAGCACTACCAGCCGCTTACGCCGCCAGCACCAAACGAAACTAAACGCCGTCAACACGGTTAAACTCAACGCCATAGGCCACGGTAGCACCCATACTGATGCCACAGCCAGTAAGTGCATAATGCTCAGCACCACCAGCAGCATAGGCGAAGGCTGTACATTTATTTCGATAGGCTTCAAGTTATAATCAAACGTATGAATAATTGGAATGAATTTCTCGCCCAACAGGGCGCTGGTCTAGATGATACCCGCGTACTGCATTTTGGCGACGCGCAGATGGAACTACAAGTCACCGTCAGCGGCAACATCATCACCGACTTGTCGCACTTAGGCTTGTTGGAAGTAGGCGGCGAGGATGCGGCAACCTTCCTGCAAGGCCAAGTCACCAGCGACATCAAAGCGCTCAACAACTCCAGCCAATACGCCGGATACTGCACTCCAAAAGGTAGATTGCTGGCGATCTTCCTGGCTTTCGCCCATTACGACCATATCCATCTGCAACTCAACGGCGCACTCACGGAGGCCATTATGAAACGCCTCAAGATGTATGTTCTGCGCTCTAAAGTAACGATTACTGATGTCTCCGACAGCATCATCCGCATGGCCGTGGCTGGTGCTGACACACCTGCCGCATTGGCCGAGATTTTCAGCACGATTCCTGAAACTCCTCACCAAATGGTCAGTCTGGATAATGGCGCGATTCTGCGCCTGCCCGGCAATACACCACGCTACCAAGTATTCAGCACACCAGAACAAGCACCTGAAATCTGGCAAGCGTTAGCCAAAACCTGCAAGCCTGTTGGCAATGCATGTTGGGAATGGTTGGAGATTCAAGCCGGCATCCCCGACATCACGCCCGCTACGCAAGAACAGTTCGTGCCGCAAATGTTGAATCTGGATCTACTAGGCGGCATCAGCTTCAAAAAAGGCTGCTACACCGGACAGGAAATCGTCGCTCGCACACACTATTTGGGCAAAGTTAAGCGGCGTACCTACCCAGCACATATTGACACAACAACTACGCCGCAAGTAGGTGACGACCTGTTCGGCGATGCGCCGGAAGCTGTGGGCAAGATCGTGCGCGCCGCACCTGCACCACAGGGCGGTTTCCACGTGCTGGCCGAGGTACGACTGGAAAGTGTAGAAACTGGAGCGGTACATTTGGGTTCGTCCAGCGGCCAAATCTTAGTGATCACGCCATTCGTCGAACCGGAAAATCCCTGAATGGCGGTAATCGCCGACCTGCCGGACCTAGGACCAAAATCACAGGAAATGCTCGTCAGCGCCGGTATCACCCGCTAGTAGTGATAACGCAACTGCACAATAATCAACCCGCCATCTTCCACTTTGTACACCATGCGGTGGGTGTCATCTATTCGGCGTGACCAGTAGCCCGTCCATTCGTATTTGAGCGGTTCCGGCTTGCCTAGCCCGGTGAACGGTTCGCGCTGGGCTTCCTGTATCAGTTGGTGGATGCGCTTGAGGGTTTTCTTGTCCTGTGACTGCCAGTAGAGATAATCTTCCCAGGCATGCTGGTGGAACGTGATCACGCCTCGGCCAGATCACGCTTGCTCAGGTTGCGCTTGGCCTCCACATCGGCAATCGCCTGGCTCAACCGCTCCGCATTGCGCGGGCTACGCATCAGGTAAACCGTTTCTTCCCACGCGCTAAAGTCTTCCAGCGACATCAACACCGCAGGTGTTCCATTTTGGCGAGTAATCAGTACTGGCACGTGGTCAGCATTAACCTTGTCTAAGGTTTTTGCCAGATTATTGCGTGCCTCGGTGTAAGTAATAGCTTCCATAAGACCTCCATGATGGCATTACATATGTACTTATTTCTGCACATATGATACAGGTTTTAGATACGGCTAGGCAAGCTAAAAATCACGTCATTCCCGCGACGGCGGGAATCCAGTCAAATACCTG
>JANYIK010000196.1 GCA_025362115.1 Methylophilaceae bacterium | reverse complement strand
GAGATTCTGGAGAATCTTCCCAACGCAACCTTTCGCGTCAAACTTGAAAATGACCATGTGGTATTGGGTTATATCTCCGGCAAGATGCGTATGCACTACATCCGTATCCTGCCTGGCGATAAGGTAACTGTTGAATTAACGCCGTATGATTTGTCGCGGGCACGCATTATCTTCCGCGCCAAATAGTTGTTTTGAAATCGGTTCTATAGAAGAGGTGTGAGATGAAAGTTCGTCCGTCGGTAAAAGTGATGTGTCGCCACTGCAAAGTGATACGCCGTCACGGTGTCGTGCGTATTATCTGCTCTGACCCGCGCCACAAACAGCGCCAGGGTTGATTTTGAGTTGATGGTACGAAGTTAAACTGATAAAATTTTAAGCTTTTTTAGCTTGCCATTCATGGAGTAAAACATGGCTCGGATTGCAGGGGTAAATATCCCCAACCATAAACATGCCGAAATCGCCTTAACCGCGATTTACGGAATTGGACGTAGCACTGCACAGAACATCTGTGTGGCGGCGGGCATTGCTATTTCTGCCAAGATTAAAGACCTAAGCGATGCTGAAGTCGAAAAGCTGCGCGATGAAGTTGCCAAATTCAAGGTGGAAGGCGATTTGCGTCGTGAAATTTCCATGAACATCAAGCGCCTGATGGACTTGGGCTGCTATCGCGGTGTGCGTCACCGTCGTGGCTTGCCAGTCCGCGGTCAGCGCACCAAGACCAACGCCCGTACCCGCAAAGGTCCGGTCAAGGCAATTAAAGCCGCCAAGTAATCAGGGGTTATAGGACACATTATGGCTAAAGCTACTAGTAACGCACGGGTTAAAAAGAAGGTTAAGAAGAACATCGCCGAAGGTATTGCGCACGTTCACGCTTCTTTTAACAACACCATTATCACCATTACTGACCGTCAAGGAAACGCACTGTCTTGGGCGACTTCTGGCGGTGCTGGCTTTAAGGGCTCACGCAAGAGTACGCCTTTCGCCGCACAGGTCGCTGCTGAGGCCGCTGGTAAAGCTGCGCAAGAGTGTGGTGTAAAGAATCTGGAAGTACGTATCAAAGGGCCTGGTCCTGGACGTGAATCTGCCGTTCGTGCGTTGAATTCTGCAGGTTTCAAAATCACCAGTATTTCTGACGTGACACCAGTGCCGCACAACGGCTGCCGTCCGTCGAAGAAGCGCCGCATCTAGGCGCGGTATTTATACAGTGCGCCGTATCTAAGCGCGTAGAAGTTTTAAGGAGAAGAAATTGGCAAGAAATCTTGACGCAAAGTGCCGCCAGTGTCGCCGAGAAGGTGAGAAGCTGTTTTTGAAGGGTGAGAAATGCTTCACCGACAAATGTGCGATTGAAAAGCGCAACTTCCCGCCGGGTCAGCATGGCCAAAAACGTACTTCACGCTTGTCTGACTACGGTGTGCAATTGCGCGAAAAGCAAAAGTTACGCCGTATCTATGGCATCTTGGAAGCGCAATTCCGTGGTTATTACGCTGATGCAGATCGTCAAAAAGGCATTACTGGCGAGAATTTGCTGCAACTACTGGAAAGCCGTCTGGATAACGTGGCTTACCGCATGGGTTTGGGGGCATCGCGTAGCGAGGCGCGTCAAATTGTGCGCCACAATAGTATTTTGGTGAATGGTAGCCGCGTCAACATTCCTTCTTATCAAGTGCGTCCTGGTGACGTGGTGGAAGTGGCTGAGCGCTCCAAACAGCAATTGCGCATCAAGGGCGCCGTTGAAGCTGCTGAACAACGTGGCTTCCCGGAATGGCTGGAAGTGGACGTGAAAGCGCTGAAAGGCACTTACAAAGCACGTCCGCAACGTGACGAATTGCCAGCAACGATCAATGAATCACTGGTTGTCGAACTTTACTCCAAGTAATTTGTAGTATCTATTAAAGGGCAAAGCCGATGCAAAGTAGTCCAAATGAATATTTGAAACCGCGCGTTGTTGAAGTGGAAGCGATCTCCCCTAACCGTGCGCGTGTTACCTTAGAGCCGATGGAACGTGGTTTTGGTTACACCTTGGGTAACGCCATTCGCCGTGTATTGCTGTCTTCTATTGCGGGTTATGCGATTACCGAAATCAAGATTGATGGCGTGGTGCATGAGTATTCCACGCTGGATGGTGTGCAAGAAGACGTGGTAGACATTCTGCTCAATCTTAAAGGTGTAGCGCTCAAGCTGCATAACAAAACTGAAGCCATGTTGAGCATCAACAAGTCTAGCGAAGGTGCTGTTACCGCCGCTGATTTTGAGATTGGACATGATGTGGAAATCGTCAATCCGGATCACGTGATTGCTCATTTGACCAAGGGCGGCAAGTTGTCCATTGAAGTGAAAGTGGAAATGGGACGCGGCTATCAGCCAGTCACCATGCGTCAAAAGGCCGCCGATGAAGACCGCGCCATGGGTTTCATCATGGTAGATGCTTCTTTCAGCCCGATACACAAAGTAAGCTACCATGTAGACAGCGCCCGCGTTGAGCAACGTACCGATTTGGATAAGCTGGTGATGGACGTGGAAACCAATGGTGCCATAGATCCTGAACAAGCTATCCGTGACGCAGCGCGTATTCTGATGGGTCAGCTGTCAGTGTTTGCTGATTTGGAAGGTGCACCTATGGAGGCTGAATCTGGTGGTGCTGCGCCGCAGATTGACCCGATTCTATTGCGTCCGGTGGATGATTTGGAACTCACCGTGCGTTCTGCCAACTGCCTGAAAGCAGAGAATATCTTCTATATTGGTGATCTTATTCAACGTAGTGAAAACGAGCTGCTCAAAGCGCCTAACCTTGGCCGTAAGTCTTTGAATGAAATAAAAGATGTTCTGGCATCTAAGGGTTTGACTTTGGGCATGAAATTAGAGAATTGGCCACCTGCCAGTCTAGAAAGAGTTTAAGGGAAATATCATGCGTCATCGCGTCAGTAATCGTAAGCTGAACCGCACCAGTAGCCATCGTATGGCGATGTTGCGTAATATGGCCAACTCCTTGTTGCGTCATGAAGTGATTAAAACCACTTTGCCTAAGGCCAAAGAGTTACGCAAAATTGCTGAGCCCTTGATTACCTTGGCTAAAAAGCCTACTTTGGCAAATCATCGTTTGGCTTTCAACCGTACTCGTGACCGTGACATGGTAGTCAAGTTGTTTGCTGAACTAGGTCCGCGTTATGCCAACCGTAATGGTGGTTACTTGCGTATCCTGAAATGCGGGTTTCGTGATGGTGACAATGCACCTATGGCCTTGGTGGAGTTGGTAGATAGACCAGAAGTAGCGGAAATCGTTACCGCTGAATAAGCGCTGTTTCTAGGGTGTACTTGAATAAGCCGGAGATGCAGAAATGCGCTCCGGCTTTAGTTTTTTTGTTCATTGATAAAGTGTTCGGCAGATATCGTGTCAAAAGGCCAATCTAGTTCGTGCTGATTATACTTTAACACCGGAATACGCTTTTCATAGAGATCTAAGTTCTTGTGTTCGGCGATGTCTACAAGGCTTAAATTGAGTTTCCGAGCCTGTGCGATTGGGATGATGTAAGCTTCGGCGAGCTCGCAAAGATGGCAACCGATGGTACCGTATAAAATAAGATGAGGATTCATCTAAAAATTCTAACGCGAACAGGCGCAAGTTGCGCTATTTTCTTACAATACGATCTGGTGTTGCATAGGGGTAAAATCAATGAACGAATCTGAACAATTCAAAGATGGGTTAAGGGAAAGTTTGAAGCAGATTGTCCATCTGGTAGATAAGCATAAGTTAGTTGCTGGCTTGGTTCATAAGCAAATTATGCAAAAACATGATTTGGTTGAGACCTTGGTGCAAAAGCAGCACTTGGCAGAACTAAAAAATATTATTTCTCGCTTAAATGTAGATGAGATGGCTTGTGTGATTGAGGAAATTCCCTCCGAATACAAGTTATTAGTTTGGGAGCAGGTACAGAGTGAGCGTGGAGACGACATTCTGGAGAGAGTGTCTGATGAAATAAGAGAGATGCTTGTTGGCGCAGGGCGCTATCAAGGAAATAAAGTCATGTTGAACGCATTCGAACTATTGGATGGAAAGTTGCGCCAAATACAAGTGATTCAGCGCGACGATTTAGACAATTTGAAGCCAATATGGGTGGATTTGGTTGGCTCTAATGAAGATATTCGTGACTGGGTGGGAGAGCACTATCAGCTCGAGCTGCCAAATCCTAACGAATTGACAGATTTGGAGACAAGCGCTCGATTTTACGTTGAGGATAATGGAGAAATTTACCTTATATCTGACTTCCTCTTAGATATGGATGACGCACCACGCAATGTTCCAGTGGCATTTATTTTGCATCAGGACATCCTTTTTTCGTTACGTCAAGAAGAATTACCCGTGTTTCGTCTACAACGCTTAAGAGGTCGCACGCAACCTGGATACGTTTCAGATGCAAAAGACGTATTACTCAGTCTATATTCTGCGGATACTGAATACTCAGCGGATGCGTTAGAGGACGTATACGCGGGCTTGGAAGCTGTCAGCAAAGAAGTATTAAATTCGAACATGACCGACGCAAACGCGGCTAAAACACTCGCTGATATTGCCGCTGAAGAAGACTTAAACGGTCGCATTCGCCGCAATGTGCTGGATACGCGCCGCGCTGTATCTTTTCTAATGCGCGGCAAGCTACTATCAGAAGAGCAGCAAGAAAATGCCCGTCAGATATTGCGTGATATTGAATCGCTGGACGGACATACCTCCTTTTTATTTGGAAAAATCAACTTTCTGATGGATGCTACGGTCGGTTTCATCAATATCAATCAAAATAAAATTATCAAAATATTCTCTGTGGCTTCTGTTGCTCTATTGCCACCTACGCTGATTGCCAGTATCTATGGTATGAACTTCAAGGGTTGGTTTCCTGAGATCAACTGGCAATACGGCTATATTTACGCCTTAGTACTCATGGCGGTATCTGTTGTCATCCCGTTTTATTATTTCCGCAGAAAAGGTTGGTTGAATTAGCTGGACACATAGAGAAATGAACAACTTTTGGCTTGAAATTTGGGGTGACATTAACAGCGCTGCAATACTGTGGCAGCTTTCGTTGCTGTTGGCCGCCCTGATGCTGGCGTGGGGTATCACTAGGTTGCTGTTGAAACGCATCCGTGGCAACGCGCCAGAATCCTGGCAGATAGGCGTGGAGGCGGTGGCACGCGTTATATTCCCTTTAAGTGCTCTGGTGTTCGTCAGTCTGGGTCGTACCTTGTTGCAGCACGGGGCGCGGCACAGCGGCTTATTGCAACTTGCCATCACTTTGTTGCTGGCGATGGCAGCGATTCGCCTAGCGGCATACGCTTTGCGCTACGTGTTCTCTGCTGCTCAGTGGGTACGCACTACTGAAAATTTTGTGGTGTTTGTGGTATGGGGCTTGGTGGCGTTGCATTTGACCGGAAAGCTGGAAGATTTCACCACTTTTCTTGATGAACTCAGTTTTCATATTGGTAATCATAAATTCTCGGTTTTGTTACTGATTCAGTCCGTATTTATCGCTGTGCTAACGCTGATTATCACTTTATGGATAGGGCGTGTGCTGGAAAACAAGCTGATGCGCGCCGAACAGTTGGACATGAATCTGCGTGTCGTACTTTCAAAGTTACTGCGCGTATTACTGATACTGGTCGGGGTGCTGACAGCTCTTTCCGTAGTGGGCTTCGACATCACTCTACTCTCAGTATTTGGTGGTGCCTTAGGCGTGGGATTGGGCTTTGGACTGCAAAAAATTGCCAGCAACTATGTCAGTGGATTCATCATATTGCTGGATAGATCGCTGCACCCCGGCGACGTGTTGACAGTGGATGGTCACCACGGCGTGGCACATCAACTGCGTGCTCGTTATTTGGTATTGCGTAAATTGGACGGAACCGAGGTCATCATCCCCAATGATGCGCTGATAAGTTCAACCGTCATCAATCACTCGTTATCGGATCGTAGAACGAGCGTTTCAGTATCAGCAAGGGTAAGCTATGACAGTGAGCTAAATGTGGCCATAAGAGTCATGCGTGAATCTGCGGTAGGTGTGGCGAGGGTTTTAAGTACACCCACACCTGATGTGGCAGTCAAGCGACTGGCTGAAAATGGAGTGGAACTGCAACTAACGGTGTGGATCAATGATCCGGAAAATGGCGCCTCTGGATTGCAATCAGAGTTATTCATAAAAATCCTTGAAGGTTTTAAGATAAACAACATCAGTATTGCGGTCGGTGTTATTCCGATAGGACAATAAAAAAGCCCGCTTTCGCGAGCCTTTTCTAAACTACGTTTATTTCAGCTTGGTTTCTTTATACGCCACATGCTTGCGGGCGACGGGATCAAACTTACTAATCTCCATCTTCTCCGGCATGGTACGTTTGTTTTTGGTGGTGGTGTAAAAGTGTCCAGTGCCGGCACTGGATTCCAACTTGATTTTTTCGCGCCCGCCTTTAGCCATGGCTGTTCTCCTTAAATACGCTCGCCGCGTTCACGCAAATCAGCCAGAACGCTATCAATGCCGTTCTTGTCTATGGTGCGGAGCGCTGCTGTGGTGATACGAAGGCTAACCCAACGGTTTTCGCTTTCTACCCAGAATTTGCGATTTTGCAAATTAGGCAAAAAACGGCGTTTGGTCTTGTTGTTAGCGTGGGAGACGTTGTTCCCACTCATCGGCTTTTTGCCGGTTACCTGACATTTACGTGCCATGACTATTTCCCAGATCAAGTTCAAAATTTGAAAGACCAGCTTTATACCACGAAAGCGCTTATTCCCTCAAGGAAAATCAGCTTTGACTAATGTTTTCCTGTGCTGCCAAAACCTCCTTCACCGCGCTCACTGGCGGTGAATTCCGGTACTACCTCAAAACTGGCTTGTACCACGGGTACGATAACTAATTGTGCGATGCGTTCCAGAGGATTGAGGATAAATGGTTCGCGTCCGCGATTCCAGCATGACACCAGTAATTGGCCTTGATAGTCGGAATCAATCAAACCCACCAGATTGCCCAGCACGATGCCATGTTTATGTCCCAAGCCGGAGCGCGGTAATATCAAGGCGGCATAATTGGGGTCGGCGAGGTGTATGGCCATGCCGGTAGGGATTAGTTCGGTCTTACCGGGTTCAAGCGTCAGCGTATGGTCTATGCACGCGCGCAAATCCAATCCTGCAGAGCCAGTTGTGGCGTAAGCCGGAAGGTGGTTACGCAGGCGTTCGTCGAGGATTTTGAGTTGGACTTGAAGTGACATTTATTTTCCTAACAAAGAAGCAATGTGTTGCAATAACTGCCGTGCGAGCGTCAGCTTGTCGGCAGTGGGTAATGGGTGCGAGCCTTTGTCATCCAGTAAAATCAAGGTGTTTTCATCTCTGCCAAAGCCGTCTTGTACTAGGTTGGCGGCGAGTAGGGGTAGTTTTTTCTGGCGACGTTTTTGTTCGGCGTATTGCAGTAAGTTTTCGCTTTCGGCGGCAAAGCCTACGCAGAATGGGGGATTAGGAAGATTCGCTACGGCGGTCAGAATGTCGGGGTTTTGTACCAGTTCTAAAGTGAGGGCATTCCCGTCCTTTTTGATTTTTTGTGGCTTGGGATTAGCCGCGCGATAGTCGCTCACCGCCGCCACGCCGATAAATATGTCTTGCTTGGCAATATACGCCATCACTGCATCCAGCATATTCTGTGCGCTGACCACACTGATGACGTTTACCCCGCGCGGTGTATCCAGACAAGCGGCGCTGATTAAAGTGACGCTGGCGCCCATCTCATGTGCAGCGCGTGCTACAGCGTAGCCCATTTTTCCTGAGCTTAAATTAGTGATACCGCGCACCGGGTCTATGGCTTCAAACGTCGCTCCGGCGGTAACCATTAGGCTTTTGCCTTGGAGAATCTTGGGATGAAAACTGGCTTCCAATGCTTCCAGCAAGGTTTGCGGCTCCAACATACGCCCCAAACCGGTCTCGCCACAGGCTTGGTCGCCACTATCTGGACCAAGCACGGCAATGCCGTCTGCTTTGAGCTGCGTGATGTTACGTTGTGTCGCTGGGTTTTGCCACATTTCCACATTCATGGCGGGGGCGACTAACAGCGAGCATTGGCCACGCGCTAAACATAGCGTAGAGAGCAAATCGTCCGCCGCACCGTGTGTCAGTTTGGTGATGAAGTTGGCGCTGGCGGGGGCAATAACAATGGCATCTGCATCCCGCGCCAAGTTAATGTGTGACATGCCGTTGCCAGCGTTATCCCAAAGATCGGTCAATACCGGTTTGCCAGACAATGCTTGCAAAGTGAGCGGGGTGATGAATTGGCAGGCGGATGCAGTCATCACTACTTGTACGTCCATATTCTGCTTGACCAGCAAACGCACTAGCTCCGCCGCTTTATAGGCCGCGATGCCGCCTGTGATGCCGAGCAGGATTTTTTTGCTGGGGGTGGGGATGCTCATAACGCGCTATTTCATTGATAATGTGAGCATTCTATCATTACGGGGAAATCCATATGGCGATTACCGACTGGCCTGCGGATGAGCGTCCGCGCGAAAAGCTCATGATAAAAGGTGCGCCCGCCTTATCCGATGCCGAACTGCTGGCGATTTTTCTGCGTGTGGGCGTGACTGGCATGAGCGCGGTGGATTTAGCGCGGCAGCTACTCAAGGAGTTTGGCAGCCTGAATGGTATTTTTGCCGCCACCCGCGCTCAGCTTACCCAAGTCAACGGCATAGGTGACAGCAAATACGCGCAACTACAGGCGATTTTTGAGATGTCGCAACGCGCACTGAAAGAGCAGATGCGGGAACGTGACGTGCTGAACTCTCCATTGGCAGTGCGTGATTATCTCAAGCTGAAATTGGGTGGTCTGGCGCGAGAGGTTTTCATGGTCTTGCTGTTGGACGCGCAAAATCGGGTAGTAGCGACAGAAGAGCTATTTTCCGGCACATTGACGCAGACTTCGGTGTACCCACGTGAGGTGGTTAAATGCGCCTTGCAGCACAATGCCGCGGCGGTGATATTCGCTCACAATCACCCGTCCGGCGTGGCCGAACCCAGTCGCGCCGATGAAATACTGACTAAAAGCTTGAAAGAAGCGTTGGCCTTGATTGATGTAAAAGTGCTGGATCACTTTGTAGTAGCGGGAAATGTGGCGCTGTCGTTCAGCGAGCGTGGGCTACTTTAAGCTTTTTGCAGAACCTGCCACTCCTCTCGCAACATGCCAAACTTGATGATGTCGTCGTACTTGTCGTCCAGCTTTCTCGCCTTTCGCATGTGGCCTTCCTCAACAAAACCAGCATTGCGGTAAAGCGCGAGTGCAGCGGTGTTAGAGGCGAAAACTTCCAGCTCTATGCGCTCAAATTTCTCTTTGAAGCCTGATTTTAATGCCGCTTGCAGCAGTTTCTTACCCCAACCCAATCCACGATAAGTGGGCAGTAAGCCCATGCTCAGATGCCCTACATGATCCAGGCCTTCAAACATACCTGGGGTCATGTCGCACCAGCCTAC
>JANYIK010000081.1 GCA_025362115.1 Methylophilaceae bacterium | reverse complement strand
GCAAACAGTCTCCGCGTGTTTAGCATTCACTGTCAAGACTGTATTTGTTAAATTTTAACTAATTGATTTTATTGATAACAAACTGTTTAGTGTTAATGTATATTTAACACCTTAAACACCTTTAGTCATTAAGAGGAGTTCTGAACAAACCTCTCATATGCTTCGATACATTTTCCGTTCGTCCTGAGTAGGCGCATTGCGCCGTATCGAAGGATGACGGAAAACTACTCAGCACGAACGGGTTTGTTCGGAGCTTCCTAAGGAGCTCATATGGATATAGAAGTAGGCATGCGGTTACGTATGGTGCGCTTGCGTCACGAGCTTTCGCAGCGTACTTTGGCGAAAAAGGCTGGCGTAGCCAACGCCACTATCTCGCTTATAGAATCCGGTAACACCAGTCCCTCGGTCAGTGCACTCAAGCGTATTCTGGCGGGTATTCCGATGACTTTGGCAGAGTTCTTTTCGGACGAATTGCCGGGCATGAAGAGCGAAGTATTCTATCGCGCCGAATCGTTGACAGAAATCAGTGGTGGCGAAGGTATTTCCTACCGTCAGATCGGCTCGGCAAAGGCGGGACATGCGCTGCAAATCCTCTATGAAAGCTACCAAGTCGGTGCCGATACCGGCATGGTGATGCTACAACACGAAGGCGAGGAGGGTGGCGTGATTCTAAGCGGGCAGCTCGAAGTCACCGTCGGCGAAGCCACGCGGATATTGGGTGTGGGTGATGCCTATTATTTTAACAGTCGTGTGCCGCACCGCTTTCGTAATGCGGGCAGTGTGGTGTGTAGTTTGGTGAGTTCGTGCAGTCCACCGACGTTTTAGGATAAGAATGAAACAAGAAAAACTCTGGGTCGTGGCGATGATCGCCGTGACCGTGCTGTGGGGCTGGTCGTTCGTCGCCATCCATGAATCTGTCACCACCCTCAGTGCCTCTGCATTCAACACCTGGCGTTTTCTGGTGGGCGCCGCAGTCATGCTGGTGCTGCTTGCCAGGCGCATACAGCACATCAAGCTCGCTGATTTGAGGCACGGCACAGTCGCCGGTGTTGCCTTGTTTCTGGCCTATACGCTGCAAACCAGCGGTCTTGTTTTCACCACTGCCTCCAATTCCAGCTTTATCACCGGTTTGGCCGTGGTTTTCACGCCTTTATTCGCCAAGGTCTTTCTCAATGCACCGCCGACCAGACAACAAGTGTTTGGTGCCATGCTTGCGACCATCGGGCTGGGGCTATTAACCATCCATGACCTCTCAGTGCATAGTGGCGATGTACTGGTGCTGGGATGCGCTGTTTTCTTTGCGTTGCACATCATCATTCTGTCCAGAATCAGCAAAAATGGCGACGTGGAGGTATTGGCGTTTATTCAGGTGCTGGTGGTAGCACTGCTTTCCTTGCTCTGGTCAACCGCCACCGGTGAGATGTCGTTGCCGCGCACCAGTCAGGCCATGACGACCATCTTGATACTCGGCATCGGCGGCACGGCAATCGCGTGCTTCGTGCAAACCAAAGCGCAGGTATTGACCGCCCCTACCAGAATCGCACTGATTCTGGTGCTGGAGCCCGTGTTTGGCGGGATGTTTGGTTATTTTCTGGGCGGGGACAGGCTCACTACAGCCAATCTATTCGGGGCGGTACTGATTGTTGTGGCGATGCTGGTGACTGAGTTCAAATTGAAAGCAAAAGATGCCTAGCAGGGTTCTATTTCTTAACAGTTTGATCAAGGGCGCGCTATAGTATGGCCGATTATTCAAGAATAATAAGCAAGGAAAACCAATGCGACAGCTCCTGTTGGCCATGATTTTGCTAGTACCGCTGGCCGCCGGTGCCAATGAGTGTTTCGACAGCGCTTCCCGGATTGTAAAAGCGTTAAAGCCCATAGCAGAAAAAGTCGGCCAGGTTTCGCTTGAACGGGTATCGCTTTCCAAAGGCGTTTACACCGCAGTTGTCGGTCAGGAAAACGATGCCTACGCCGAATACTCACGTGGCAGCATTTATCTTTACGGCCAGTTTTGCCAACAACCGGAAGCTGCGCGTATCCAAATTCTTGCCCACGAGCTGGGTCATGCCATTGATGACGCTAAAGGAATGCTGGACGGGATGAGTTGGGGGCTGTCTGGCGTCCCTGTGCCATGGGAACAGCGCCGGAGTGAGATCTCGGCGAACCAGTGGATGGAGAAAATTATTGATGCACTTAGGGTCAGAATGAGGCGCTAAGGTCTGAATTCATGTTTTCGTAAAGAACAGCGTATGTGCTGATGAACTTAATGTAAGGGGTAGCAATGGTTCGCGACGAATGTATGCGTGATGAGATGTAGTTCACGCTGTCCTTACAGGGAACTTTTTTAATGAACATCATGCAAGCCACACCTAGTATTTACGGACCCAAGCATATTGGCAGCGTAAGGTCGTCCGCACATGTGGAACAAAAAGAAAGGGTTTCTCTGCCAACCCCCAGTTCGATTGTCAACTTGGGTGAAAGCGCCACAATATCAACGAACTACAATAAAAATGGGTTGTTTGAATCTGAGGTAAATAATATTGATGGCGCTAAAAGAGCCAGTAACATTCTGGCGAAAGAGGCGGCGCAAGATGAAAGCACACGGTTGTCAGCGAGCATTGCCGCGAATACACCCTATGCCTACGCCGTTTCTTTGCTTTATGTGAATGTGGCGACGAATGCTTATATTCTGGCGAAAATGTTACCGAAGACGATTTCTGGAATCCAGCCCGTTTCGCCCATATCTTCTTACCTTTCAACGACAGGTTTAGCGCATTAAGGTTGAAAGGTGGGCAACGATTTGCCCACCTTATTGCTTTAACTTATAGCTTTACCATCACATGCCGCACACAGCTATAATTTTCAATCGCGTACACGTGTTTGGTATCACTTGAATGACGCGCCAGCGCTGGCTTTATCGAGACGTTCGGCCAGCCATACCTTAATGATAGATTGCCGGGTTACACCCAACTTTCCAGCTTCTCGGTCTAAGGATTCAATCATCCACGTTGGGAAATCAACATTCACGCGTTTTTGTTGTTGCAACACGCGTTTCGCCTTTGATAAGTCCAGCGACGCAGTAATATCAACATCC
>JANYIK010000080.1 GCA_025362115.1 Methylophilaceae bacterium | reverse complement strand
CAAACCGCTTATCAACCAGAGCATGAACGTGAAACTACGCCGATCCTAGAGCAACTGCAAGCCTTGGGCGACTTAGTCAAAGTGGGAAAAGTGCGTTACTTAGGAGTTAGCAATGAATCACCTTGGGGCTTAGCGCAATTCCTTAAACTAGCAGATGAAGCCGGATTACCTCGGGTGGTTTCTATCCAGAATGCCTACAATCTGATGAACCGCGTGTTTGAATATGGCTTAGCCGAGATGTGCTACCGCGAACAAGTGAGTTTAATGGCCTATAGTCCGCTCGCGTTCGGCATACTTTCTGGCAAATACCTATCAAAAAACGGTAATGGGCGCATCTCGCTATTCCCCAATTTCGGCCAGCGCTACCTCAAACCCCATGTGCCAGAAACGGTAGCCGCTTACACCGACATCGCCCAACAACTCAACATCAGCCCCGCCACAATGGCGCTGGCTTATGTGCGTAGCCGCTGGTTCGTGAGCAGTACCATTATTGGTGCGACCACCATGCAACAGTTGCAGGAAAACATCGCCAGTGTGAATGTGAGCTTAAGCCCAGAAACTCTGCAAAAAATTGAAGCGGTGCATCACCGTTGCCCCAGCCCCGCACCATGACCTCACTCGAAAACCATACACCCATGATGCGTCAGTATCTTGGTCTCAAGGCCGAGCATCCTGACATGCTGCTGTTGTATCGCATGGGCGATTTCTACGAGCTGTTTTTTGAGGATGCAGAAAAGGCTTCACGACTGCTCGACATCACGCTCACCCGCCGTGGAACCAGTAATGGCGAGCCCATCAAGATGGCGGGCGTACCGTATCACTCGGTCGAGCAATATCTCGCCAAGCTGATAAAGCTGGGGGAAGCGGTGGCGATCTGTGAACAGGTCGGCGACCCCGCCACCAGCAAGGGGCCGGTGGAGCGCAAGGTGACGCGCATCATCACGCCCGGCACATTGACCGATAGCAGCCTGCTGGACGACACGCGCGACAATGTGTTGCTGGCGCTGTGCGCGGTGGAAAATACATTGGGGCTGGCACGGTTGAATCTGGCTTCCGGCAGCTTTGTGTTGTGCGAAACCTCAATCCATCACCTTGCACAAGAATTGGAGCGCCTCAATCCGGCGGAGATTCTACTGCCAGACGATTTGCGCCACACGGCCTTAGAACAAAATAAATGTGCTAAAAAACGCCTTGCGGTTTGGCAGTTTGACGTGGAAAGCGCCTCGCAAACACTCACCAAACAATTCGCTGTGCATGATCTCGCAGGCTTTGGTGTAGCGGAGATGCCCGCTGCGATTGCTGCGGCCGGAGCGTTGCTGGAATATGTGA
Source organism: Methylophilaceae bacterium (assembly GCA_025362115.1). GTDB lineage: Bacteria > Pseudomonadota > Gammaproteobacteria > Burkholderiales > Methylophilaceae > CAILHX01. The sequence continues at coordinate 1,262 of JANYIK010000080.1, read as the reverse complement.
AAAATACGCAGCGCTCTGCATTGCCGCATATTGCGGGCTTGAGCGCAGAACATACCGACAATTTCATCCAACTCGATGCCGCCACGCGCCGTAACCTGGAGATAGACCAAACCCTGCGCGGCGAGCCTGCGCCCACGCTCTATTCGCTACTCAATACCACGGGCAACGCCATGGGAGCTAGGCTGTTGCGACACTGGCTACACCACCCCTTGCGCGACCACACGGCTATCCGGCAACGGTTGGATGCCGTCAGCGCATTGAATTTGCTACATCGCCCGTTGCAGGCTGTTTTGCGCCAAATCGCCGACATCGAGCGCATCACTTCACGCATTGCCTTACGCACCGCCAGACCACGTGATTTATCAGCCTTGCGTGAAAGCTTGAAACTGCTGCCAGATTTGGCGCGGCATCTCAACACGCAGCACCTTGCGACTCTCGCCACATCGCTTACAGCTCCCGCAGAAGCCCTAGATTGGCTCATCCGCGCCATTTGCCCAGAACCTTCAGCATTGTTGCGCGAAGGTGGCGTAATCGCCGATGGCTTTGACGTGGAACTCGATGAATTACGCGCTTTGCAAGCCAATCACGGCGATTTTTTATTGCGCTACGAAGCCGCAGAAAAAGAGCGCACCGGACTGGCGAATCTCAAAGTCGAGTACAACAGCGTGCACGGTTTTTACATAGAACTTAGCCGCGCTCAGGCCGAAAACGCGCCGCCGGAATACCGTCGTCGCCAAACCTTAAAAAATGCTGAGCGCTACATCACGCCGGAATTAAAAGCTTTTGAAGACAAAGTGCTATCCGCCAATGAACGTGCTTTGGTGCGTGAAAAAATGTTGTTCGAGACCGTGCTGGATGCGCTCATCGTTCACATCATCACGTTGCAGCACAACGCCGCTGCCGTGGCCGAACTCGACGTACTCACTTGCTTTGCTGAACGTGCCGAAGCGCTGAATTACGTCTGCCCAGTATTTAGTGATGAAACCAGCATCCATATTGAATCAGGCCGTCATCCAGTGGTGGAAAGCATCGCGCAACCCTTCATCGCCAACGACACTGCGCTCGACCCATTTCGCCAGCTTCTACTGATAACAGGGCCTAATATGGGCGGAAAATCCACCTATATGCGTCAAACAGCGCTTATCGTGCTACTAGCGCATTGCGGTTGTTTCGTTCCAGCAAAATCCGCAAAAATTGGTTTGGTAGATCGCATCTTCACCCGTATCGGCGCATCGGATGACCTCGCCGGAGGACGCTCTACC
>JANYIK010000071.1 GCA_025362115.1 Methylophilaceae bacterium | reverse complement strand
CCTAAACGGAAAACTGAATGCTGTGAGCAGCGCACGCGCCTCATCATCCGTTTTCGCAGTAGTGGTAATCGTGATGTTCATGCCACGCAAGGCATCAACTTTGTCGTAATCAATTTCCGGGAAAATGATCTGCTCTTTAATACCCATGTTGTAATTGCCACGACCATCAAAAGCTTTTGCAGAAATACCGCGAAAGTCGCGAATACGCGGAATCGCAATAGTGATCAGGCGATCCAAGAATTCGTACATGCGCTCTTGACGCAATGTAACCTTGCAACCCACAGGGTAATTGTCGCGAATCTTGAAGCCTGCGATAGACTTACGCGACAAGGTAACAATAGGCTTCTGACCGGCAATTTTCTGCATGTCGCCCACTGCGTTATCCATAATCTTCTTGTCTGCAACCGCTTCACCTACGCCCATATTGAGGACGATCTTGTCAATGCGCGGCACTTCCATCACCGACTTGTAGCCAAACTGTTCGGTCAATTTCTTGACCACAGTCTCTTTATAAAATTGTTTAAGTCTCGCCATGATTATCCCTTAAGCGTCCACAACTTCGCCGTTGGACTTGAACACGCGCACCTTGCGATTGTCATCCAGCACTTTGAAGCCTACCCGATCAGCCTTTTGTGTAGCAGTATTGAACAACGCCACATTGGAAGCATGAATCGACATTTCTTTTTCAATAATGCCGCCTTGGACACCCTTCGTCGGGTTAGGGCGGGTGTGACGCTTGACACGGTTGATACCCTCAACCACGACGCGGCCAATATCCAATACGCTCAACACCGTGCCACGCTTGCCTTTATCTTTACCGGTAGTGACGATCACTTCATCACCTTTACGAATCTTGTTCACTGATAGCCTCCTTACAATACTTCTGGCGCAAGCGAGACGATTTTCATGAATCGCTCACTACGCAACTCGCGCGTCACTGGCCCGAATATACGGGTACCAATCGGCTCTAGCTTGTTATTAAGAAGTACTGCTGCGTTTTCATCAAACTTAATCAGCGAACCATCAGGACGACGCACACCCTTAGTGGTACGTACCACCACAGCGCTATATACGTCGCCTTTTTTGACGCGCGCACGCGGCGCAGCGTCTTTAATGCTGACCTTGATAATATCGCCAATACCGGCGTAACGTCGTTTAGAGCCGCCCAACACCTTGATACACTGCACTTCACGTGCACCAGTGTTGTCAGCAACCTCTAAACGGGATTGCATTTGAATCATGGAAATATCTCCAACTTAATCCGTCAAAAATAGGTTATCTGCGTTTTGCACAAATCACCCATGCGGTCAGTATTGGGGCACCAGCTACGGGCGCCAACAAAGCCGAGCATTATAGCTGGGCTTTTTACCTAACACAACAAAACTTACTCACTAACTTATTAAACAACCTGCGCTTTTTCCAATATTTTTGACACACTCCAAGTTTTGGTGCGTGACATAGGACGACCTTCAACAATAGTCACCAAATCGCCCTCTTTGCATTCATTGGTTTCATCATGTGCGTGAAACTTGTTAGAACGACGCACAATCTTGCCGTAGAGTGGATGCTTCACACTACGTTCCACAAGTACAGTCACGGTCTTATCCATCTTGTCACTGACTACACGGCCAGTCACACTGCGCACTACCTTATTGGTTTTTTCGGCTTCAGCCATCTTCGCTCCCATTATGCTTGCCCTGCCTTTTCAGTCAGCACGGTACGCACACGTGCGATGTCACGGCGCACTTTCCCAATTTGGTCAACTTTAGAAAGCTGTTGCGTGGCCACTTGCATACGCAACGAAAATTGCGCACGCATCAATTCGACCAACTCATTCTTCAAGTCACCCACGGATTTTGCTCTTAATTCAGCGGCTTTCATACTTAACTCCCTATGTGACGGCTGGCGAACGCAGTTGGAATTGGCAGCTTGGCCGCAGCCAGCTTGAATGCTTCTCGTGCCAAATCCTCGGTGACTCCGTCCATTTCATACAACATTTTCCCAGGTTGGATCTGAGCAACGTAGTACTCGGTGCTACCCTTGCCATTACCCATACGCACTTCGGCTGGTTTTTTGGAGATCGGTTGATCCGGGAAAATACGAATCCACACCCGACCGCCGCGCTTGATATGGCGGGTCATCACTCGACGCGCCGCTTCAATTTGGCGCGCAGTAATACGTCCACGGCCAATCGCCTTCAGGCCATACTCACCAAAGCTCACCTTGTTACCAGTAGTAGCAACACCTTTGTTGCGACCTTTTTGCATCTTGCGATATTTTTGTCTAGCTGGTTGCAGCATTTTTTGCTCCCGACTTTCTTACTTTTTTCTCAGGCTCTGCGGCTGGTGGAACTGGCGCAGTGGCTGGAACTGCTGGCTGCTCGCCTTTGCCCAGAATCTCGCCCTTGAACACCCAAACCTTGATACCGATAATGCCGTAGGTAGTACTAGCCTCAGCTACACCATAGTCCATATCGGCGCGCAAGGTATGCAATGGCACACGACCTTCGCGATACCACTCAGTACGCGCGATTTCGATTCCATTCAAACGACCCGCGCTCATAATCTTGATACCTTGAGCACCCAGACGCATAGCGTTTTGCATGGCGCGCTTCATAGCACGGCGGAACATCACACGTTTTTCTAACTGCTGGGCAATGTTCTCGGCAATCAACGTTGCATCGATTTCTGGTTTACGCACTTCTTCGATATTGAGATGCACCGGTACGCCCATCATGCGCTGAAGAGCTGAACGCAATGTTTCAATGTCTTCGCCTTTCTTGCCAATCACAATACCGGGACGGGCACTGTAGATGGTGATCTTGGCATTTTTAGCAGGGCGCTCAATGACGATCTTGCTCACTGCGGCATGCGCCAATTTTTTCTTCAAATACTCACGCACCTTGATATCGCCCTGCAACATGCCGGGGAAGTTTTTGCTATTGGCATACCAGCGTGACGTCCAGTTTTTTTGAACTGCCAAACGAAAGCCGATTGGATGTATCTTTTGACCCATATTTAATCTCCCACCATCACGGTGATATGACACGTTGGCTTGATAATACGACCAGCACGACCTTTGGCGCGAGGACGAATACGCTTCATCACCATGCCTTTATCCACATAAATCGTAGTCACTTTTAATTCATCAATATCAGCGCCTTCGTTGTGTTCAGCATTGGCAATGGCGGATTCCACCACACGCTTGATGATGTCTGCTCCCTTTTTCGGGCAGAACGTCAAGATATTCAGAGCTTGATCCACCTTCTTGCCACGCACCATGTCAGCTACCAGCCGCGCTTTTTGCGGCGACAGATGAACCCCTTTTAGTATTGCGGATACATTCATTGTCATGCTCCTACTTCGTCTTAGCTTTCCTGTCGGCGGCATGACCCCTGAAAGTACGGGTTAGGGCGAATTCACCCAGCTTATGGCCAACCATGTTTTCTGAAATCAGCACCGGAATATGTTGCTTACCGTTGTGCACCGCGATTGTGAGACCAATGAAGTCAGGCAAAATAGTAGAACGACGTGACCAAGTTTTAATCGGACGGCGGTCTTTAGCTGCAGTTGCAACTTCTACCTTTTTTGCCAAATGACCATCAATAAATGGACCTTTTTTAACGGAACGTGCCATGTGAATTACCTCTTACCGGAAGGACGACGGCTCACGCGCATATTGTCCGTCCGTTTGTTGTTACGAGTACGATAACCCTTGGTTGGCGTACCCCATGGGCTGACTGGATTCATACCAGCCGCAGTTTTACCTTCACCACCACCGTGCGGGTGATCTACCGGGTTCATCACCACACCACGCACCGTTGGGCGCACGCCGCGCCAACGCATGGCACCGGCTTTACCGATGGAACGCAGCGAATGTTCTTCGTTGCCTACTTCGCCCAAAGTCGCTTTGCAATCCACGTGTACGCGGCGCACTTCGCCAGAGCGTAACCGCAACTGAGCGTAAGCACCTTCACGCGCCAACAACTGGATAGAAGTCCCAGCAGAACGCGCCAACTGTGCGCCTTTTCCTGGCATCAATTCCACACAATGGATAGTGCTGCCCACTGGGATATTGCGTAACGGAAGAGTATTGCCAACCTTAATAGGTGAATCAGAACCAGAAATTAACTGTGTACCAACAGCCACGCCACGCGGTGCAATGATGTAACGACGCTCACCATCGGCATAACACAGCAAAGCCAAGTGTGCGCTACGGTTAGGATCATATTCCAAGCGTTCAATGGTAGCCGGAATGCCGTCTTTATTGCGACGGAAGTCCACCACACGGTAATGCTGCTTGTGACCGCCGCCTTGGTGACGGATAGTGATACGGCCACTGTTGTTACGGCCGGCATTCTTGCTTTGGCTTTCCAACAAAGGCGC
>JANYIK010000028.1 GCA_025362115.1 Methylophilaceae bacterium | reverse complement strand
CGACACACGCAGCTCGCCAAAGCTGTACTCGTCGGCCAAGTCGGCGACGGTGTGCATCTGCTCCGAAGTCGCGTCGCCCGGTGCTTGCCCGTGTTTTTTCAGCGATAAAGTCACGGCGCGATAGCCAGCTTGCTTATGCGGATGCACGCAGCGTTTCACCCAAGCGGCAAAGGCCGGATTACTGGCGATGGCGCTATCAAAGCTGGAATCATGGGCTGGCAGTGTGGTGTAAGGCATAGGTTCGAAATGCTTGGCAACACGCGCCAATTCAGCTTCAGTGATGCTGTTGGGCGTGTCTTTCAGGTGCGCCCATTCTTCTTCAACCTGCCGCTTGAATTCGTCTATCCCTAATGCTTTTACCAAAATCTTGATGCGCGCTTTGTAGGCGTTATCACGGCGGCCATGCAGGTTGTAGGTGCGAATGATGGCCTCGCAATAAGTCAAGGCGTGTTGCCATTCCAAATGTTCGCGGATGACGGAACCCAATATCGGTGTGCGTCCCAAGCCTCCACCCACCCACACTTTGATTGCCACCTGCTTGTTGGCATCCAGATAAAACTCCATGCCGATGTCGTGCGCTTGCACCACGGCACGGTCTTGCTTGGTGCCCGATACGGCGATTTTGAACTTGCGCGGCAGCAGCGCGAATTCAGGGTGAAAGGTGCTCCACTGGCGCAAAATCTCAGCCATGGCGCGTGGGTCTATCACTTCATCGGGTGCTATGCCGGCAAATTGGTCGGTAGTGATGTTGCGTATGCAGTTGCCAGAAGTCTGAATGGCGTGCATTTCCACCGTGGCGAGTTCCGCCAGAATGTCGGGCGTGTCTTCCAATTTAGGCCAGTTGAGTTGCAGATTTTGCCGCGTGCTGAAGTGGCCGTAACCTCGATCATAGCGTTTGGCGATGTCACCCAATTTGCGTAATTGTTTAGCCGACAGCATGCCATAAGGCACGGCGATACGCAGCATGGGGGCGTATCGCTGAATATACAGGCCGTTTTGCAGGCGTAAAGGACGGAACTCGTCGTCGGTGAGTTCACCGGCCAAAAAGCGCCGCGTCTGGTCGCGGTATTGGGCGACTCGTTCGTCAACCAAGCGCTGGTCTATGTCGTCGTAGATGTACATAAAAATGGATGCCTAAAGTTTAGTTAACCAAATATTTATTTGCCGGTAGCGCTGCTTGCAAGGCGCTTGTCCAGCAGGTGTTTAAGCACAGCAACACTCAGTAAAATAGCCAGCCCCAGTGCTTGAGGCAGCTGGGGAAATGCCAGCTTTTGACCGACATACACGAGAATCAGCGCGAGTACATTTCGCACCCACCGCTCGCTGATTTTGGTGGTCATATGGCTACCTATCCAAATGCCGGGGATAGAGCCAATCAGCAACATGCCCAGCAAGCTGTAATTTACCGTGCCCATGCTGGCATGCCCCAAACCGGCGATTAATGTCAGCGGTACGGCATGCGCTACATCGCTACCCACAATTTTATTCAATGGGATTTTAGGGTATAAAATGAGCAGGGCAGTCACGCCCAAAGCGCCAGCTCCGACAGAAGTCAGTGTCACCAGAAAGCCCAGCACCAGTCCCAGCGAGACGGTGGCGATTGGCACGATCTGGTGCGGCACCAGATGCTCGTTTTTATTGAGACGCACCAACTCTTGTCGAAACAGCACAGAGATGGAGGTGAGCAGCAAAGCGATGCCTAGCCAGAACTTGATACTGTGGACAACGTCTTCAGACGCGGTGCCTAAATGTCGCAGATAGAACGTAGTGATGATGGCGGCCGGTACGCTGCCGGCTGCCAGCAGGCCTACGATGCGCCAGTCAATATTGCCGAGTTTGCCATGTGCAACGATACCAACAGATTTGGTAATGGACGCATATAGTAAGTCGGTGCCTACCGCGACAGCGGCTTTGACGTTAAAAACCAGCAGTAAAATCGGGGTCATCAGCGAACCGCCACCCACGCCAGTCAGACCAACCAGCAGCCCAACTAAAAAGCCGGATATGATATAACCGAAATCCATGAAGCGAATCCTGCTTGAGAAAGGCTACGACTATAGCAGCAAGGCTGAGATTGAGGTAAGAATATGTTATTCTAGGTTATCACTAATAGTTATAAAGACGCGCCATAGTTTTCTGCTCCTTCCCCCGGCGAGGGAGAGGGGGCTAGATTAAAGGTTTTGTTAAGGACTTAAAGACCAAATGCAGCTCCATCAAATGCGCTATATCCGCGAAGTCTCTCGCCAGAATCTCAATGTTTCTGCGGCGGCTGAGGCTTTGCATACTTCACAGCCCGGTGTGAGTAAGCAGATACAATTGCTTGAAGAAGAGTTAGGTTTGCAGATTTTTCAGCGTAGCGGCAAGCGTTTAACCGGTATTACTGAGCCTGGAAAAATTGTTCTAGAGATGGCCGAACGTATGCTACGCGAAGTGGAAAACATCAAGCGTGTTGGTGATGATTTTACGCGCGATAGCGAAGGCAGTTTGACCATCGCCACTACTCACACCCAAGCGCGTTATCGTTTGCCACCCGCCATTAAAGGTTTTGTCGAGCAGCACCCCAATGTCCGTTTGCACATCCATCAGGGTAATCCCACGCAGGTGACCGAGATGATAGCCAATGGCGAAGCGGATATAGGCATTGCCACCGAAGCCATTGCTGAACATCCTGATTTGGTCGCTTTGCCATGCTACACCTGGAATCGCTGCGTGGTTGCGCCGCATGGTCACGCGATTTTGCATGACACGCCACTCACTTTGAAAAAACTCGCCAGCTATCCAGTGGTGACCTATGACTTGGGCTTTGCAGGCAGCAATTCGGTGCGTCGTGTGTTTGAGGCAGAAGGGCTGGAACCTAATGTTATCCTCACTGCCATAGATTCTGACGTGATAAAGACTTACGTGGAAATGGGCTTGGGCGTGGGATTGCTGGCGCAAATGGCGTATGACGCAGAGCGCGACAAGAACCTCGCCATGCTGGAGGCTGCGCATTTATTTCCTGACAGCACAACCTATCTGGGCGTGCGGCGCGATATGTATCTACGTGGTTTTTTGTATGATTTTATCGGCCTTATCGCGCCGCATTTGAGCCGTGCCGCAGTGAATGCAGCATTTAAGTAGAGGTGTTATGAAACAGTTGACCTTGATAGCGTTCAGTTTATTGAGCCTGTTGGCACAGGCCGCTGAACCATTGCCACCCATAGACCCAAACTCGCCCATTTATGAGGTGAAAGTTGAGCCCGGGGTGAGTTATGATGACGTGGTGTTGAGCATGAAAGTGGCAGCCGAGGGTAAGAATTTCGTCAGTCCAGCGACTTTTCCGCTTGGCGAGCATATGCAGGCGCGCGGTTTTCCTCAGGGCGTGATGGAAGTGCGTAGCTATTGCAATTTGGGGTTGGGGGCGGAGATTTTGCTGGATCACCCTGAATTTGCAGTGTTTGCGCCGTGCCGCATTGCGATTTACGACAAACAAGGGCAACTCTATGTGGCGCTCGACCGACCTAGTTTTGACTTACAATACATCAAAAATCCGACTGAGCGGGCGCTTAAAGCGGCTAAAGAATTAGAAGAAACGCTGATTTGGATTATAGATAAAGCACGTAAAGGCGAAATTTAACGCCCTTCGACGGAACTCAGGACAGGCTTCGATACATTCCCGTTCGCCCTGAGTGCCGCGCAGGGCGCGGTGTATCGAAGGGTAGAACGGGAATTACTCAGCGCGAGCGGGCGCTGTAATCAAAAAGGAGAATGCGTCATGGAAGGCTATCAAGTTTGGTTTTTGCGTAGGGACGGCGAAATTATCGGGTCTTTTCCTGACGTGCTTATCGCCCAACACATAGTGCTGGGGAGAATACGTGAAGGTGACGAAGTTAGCTTGGATACCCACGGCTGGAACAATCCCAATGAAGTAGACTCCTTAAAGAATGCTGTCAGTTTACTCATTGGTGCTGGCACTGGTGAAAAAGCGGAAGACCCGGAATGGCGTGTTGACCGCTTAAAAGCTGCGGTACGTTGGCTGGATGAGCGCAAAGCGCCAGATCGACGTACATTGGAAGAAGCCGAAGTGGCGGCAAAATGGGCAGCATTGCGCGGCAATAAGGAAGAACGCCGGAAAGTGGAAGAATCCCCAGAAATCCTTGCTTATCGCCAATCACGCGCGGTGATTGAGGCCTCATTACGCAGGCCGCGCCGCAATTACACGCCGTTGATACTAGTAATGCTGACCGCGATACTTGGGTTAGTCATTTACGCAGCCGCTACCGGCCCGGTGACGCCCTACAAAATTGATTGGGAAGGGATTATTTCCAGCAAGAATGCCCGTTAAATAAGCTCGTCAAGTAAACCAAAGTGGCTTGATGGCTTTCCATGACTGACGCAGAAAAAATCCGCTTGTCCAAGCGCATGTCCGAGCTTGGCATTTGCTCACGGCGCGAAGCGGATAGCTACATTGAGCGTGGTTGGGTGTTTGTGGATGGCGTAAAAATCAGCGAGCTAGGCACTAAAGTCTATCCCAACCAAAAAATCACCCTAAATAAAGCCGCTGAAACCAGCCAGCAATCGCGCGTTACTATCCTCATCAACAAACCCGTAGGCTTTGTTTCCGGCCAAGCAGAGCAAGGTTACAAGCCTGCCGCCGTGTTGTTTACCGCCGAAAATCGTTGGCCAGAAGATAAAGCCTCACAACAATTTCACCCCATGCAAGCCAAGGGCATGGCGCCTGCCGGGCGTTTGGATATTGATTCCACAGGCTTGCTGGTATTGACGCAAGATGGTCGCGTCGCCAAGCAGCTCATCGGCGAAGATTCGGCGGTGGATAAAGAGTATTTGGTCAGGGTGATAGGGCATTTGACGGAGCAAAATCTGGCCTTGCTCAATCATGGTTTGTCACTGGATGACGCTGCTCTGAAGCCCGCACAAGTGAATTGGCAAAACAAAGACCAGCTACGCTTTGTGTTGATGGAGGGTAAAAAACGCCAGATACGGCGAATGTGCGAGTTGGTGGGCTTGAAAGTCACCGGCCTAAAACGTACCCGCATCGGGCGTGTGCTATTAGGCGATTTGCCACCGGGGCAATGGCGTTATTTGCGGCCGGGCGAAAGCTTCTAATGAGATTGGTTTTGCGGGCGTAGTTCGATACGTTTTCGTTCGTCCCGAGTAGGCGCAATGCGCCGTATCGAGGGATTGAACGAAAACACTCACCACGAACGAATTTTTTTGAAAACAACCATGACAGACGCACATAAAGCAATCGTCAAACACTTTTACGAAGGCCTGTGGAACAAGGCGGATAAATCCGCCATTCCAGAGCTTTTGCACGAACAGGTTTCGTTCCGTGGCTCGCTGGGCGTGGTGCAGCGCGGGCACAAGGGCTTTGCGCTGTATATGGCTTCATCTTTCACGCGCTCGCCAATTATCACTGCAAAATCGCCGACATCTGGGTGCTGGGCGACATTAACGGCGTGATGAAACAACTCGCGCGCTATGTGATGGATTAAGTTAGGGGCTGACGTAGATTAGCTTAGATGATAAGCTAATTTAATGAAGATAACTCATTGTAAGTTATTAAGAAAGCAGCAATTAAGATTGCTAGAATTTTTTGTGCTGGAAGTAACCGCCCGATCGGCGGCAGATATACTAGGT
>JANYIK010000141.1 GCA_025362115.1 Methylophilaceae bacterium | reverse complement strand
CGCGGAAGTTTTGCTCCAGCGTGGCGCGGTCGTGGATGTCCTTGCGGTATTCGTACTTCAAACCCTGAAGCGTACCGATGAAGCCGTATTCAATGGTGTCCTCGCGGACGACGGGGGGTGGGGTATCGGACAACGGCGAATAGATGTTGTTTGAAGACGACATGGCTATTTGAGTTCGGCCAGTTTTACGATGAGATCGTTTTCGATCTGGTTTTCAATTGTTGCCATTGGAATGACTTAGTAAGTTCGACCAATAGATTCTACAGGTTTTTGGCCTTATTTCTTTAAGGCTGTGTAGCGCCCCACTCGCCTAATCAAACTGTCTTTTTTAACTTGCTTATGAACTCCCCCTTGCAGGGCGCGTAGGCTTCTGCAAAACCTTGCGCCGAAATGACGGGAGAAGCAATAATTTAGCGCTCAAACACCGCGATTGACTCCACATGCGCGGTGTGCGGGAACATATTTACCAAGCCCGCCGCGGTTAAGGCATAGCCTTTCTCATGTACCAAAATCCCTGCGTCTCTTGCAAGCGTGGCGGGGTTGCACGAGACGTACACGATGCGCGACGGGCTATTGTTACCATTCAAGGCTTGCGCCAACGCCATCGCACCGTCCCTGGGCGGGTCTATCAGCCATTTATCGAAATGCCCTAATTGGCTTAGGCTCTCTTCAGTGACCTCGAACAAATTGGCTTCGCGAAATTCGGTAGATTTTTCTAATCCGTTGCTTTCAGCGCTTTGTATTGCGCGGCGTACCAGTGCGGCAGCGCCTTCCAAGCCCATCACACTGGCTCCGCTGCGGGCGATTGGGAGCGTGAAATTGCCTAATCCGCAAAAGAAATCGGCAACATTTTCGCCAGCCTGTAGATTCAACAACTGCATGGCGCGGCGCACCATGACGCGATTGACATAGGGATTGACCTGCGTGAACTCAGTCGGCATAAACTGGTAAACCAAGTCGAATTCCGGCAATGAGTAACTCAAGTCCGGAGCATCAAGCGGGTGCAATGGCGTAGCAGTGTCCGGGCCTTTGCTTTGCAGCCAGGCTTGTACCCCATGCTGCTCAGCAAAGGCTTTGAGCAAGACCTCATCAGCGGCAGTCACGGGTGCCAGAATGCGGAACACCAAGGCTGACACATGCTCGCCCACCGCCACCTCAATCTGCGGCATTTGGTCTTTGATGGAAAGTGCTGTCACCAAATCTTGCAGCGGCATAATCAAGGCCGAGATATGCGGCGGCAACACCTGACAGCTTTGTATATTGGCGATAAAACGCGAGTGTTTTTCGTTAAATCCCACCAGCACCCTATCTTTAGCCGGAACATATTTGGCGCGCAGCCTGGCTTTGTGACGATAACCTAGGCTGGGACCAACAATAGGCGGCAACATGGATTCTGCCTTGACTTTGCCGATGTGCCACAAGGCATCTTCCAACACGCGCTGCTTGGCGGCGACTTGGGCGGAGATCTCAAAATGCTGCATGGCGCAACCGCCGCACATGCTGAAATGCGGACAAGGCGGCGTGGTGCGAAAAGTGGACGCCTTGAGGACTTCTACCGTACGCGCTTCTTCATAGCTGGGCTTTTTGTGGTGGCTGGTGTAGGTAACGGTTTCACCGATGAGCGCGCCTTCGACAAAAATCACTTTGCCGTCTTGATGCGTCACACCCCGCCCTTCGTAGTCTAGCGATTCTATAGTGGCGGTGGAGATGACGGGGATTCTGGGAGTTTTGGGGGTTTTGCGGTGGCGCATGAGAATGAAAAATTGAAACCCTTATTTTAACCGCCGATAGCGGCACATCATTACAACCGTCATTCCCGCGGAGGCGGGAATCCAGTCGAGCCTCTTACTGCTACATAGATTCAACCGGCTCCGTGGATATTTGGCTGGATTCCGGCTTCCGCCGGAATGACGGAGGCGCTTTTAACCGCGTTTACGTTCCCTACCTTTTTGCACCGCCACAGGTTTGGCGGCTTTCGCCCATCCTGCCTTGCGTTGCGGTTTAGGCGCGGCTTCCACAGGCGCTGCTGCTGGTGTTTTCACCCTGGATTTTGGCGTAAATGGGCGACCAATCTGCTCTTTTTCACGCGCGGTCATTTGACGTTGCGGGGCTTTGGGGATGTCGAGCTGCGCCCATTCCAGCAGCGCCCTAACCTCTTTGTCTTCCAGCGCCAGCATCTGCCCACGTTTCAAGCGCGACGGCAAACTCACCGGGCCAAAGCGCACGCGCATCAAGCGGCTCACCATCAGGCTCACAGCCTCGAACATGCGCCTTACTTCGCGGTTTTTTCCTTCACGCAACACTACCTGATACCAGTGGTTAGCGCCTTCGCCACCCTTGTCTTGAATTAAGTCAAAGTTGGCGATACCGTCTTCCAGCTCAATGCCAGAGGTGAGCGAGTGCATTTGCTCTTCACTCAACTGCC